>QNAF01000045.1 GCA_003641405.1 Candidatus Zixiibacteriota bacterium
GTGGAGAGACTGCGGAGATGCCGGATTTCTATCAATCCGGTGAGTATGATGTTGCCGGCTTCATTGTGGGGGTTGTCGATCAGAAGAAGATTATCAATGGTTCGGCTATTCGCGAAGGTGACATTTGTATTGGGTTGCCATCGAACGGTCTTCACACTAATGGTTACACCTTGGCCCGTAAAATTGCGTTTGAAACAGCCGGTCTCAAAGTGGGACAAGCGGTTCCAGAACTCGGCACTACTATTGACAAGGCGCTTATGAAAGTGCACCGTTGCTATGCACCGCTGGTTCTTCCGCTGTTGAAAAAGTACAAAATCGCCGGTATGGCACATATCACCGGCGGTGGTATTCCAGGCAATCTAAAAAGGATCATTCCGGACGGTCTGTCGGCTACGGTCAAGACAGGAAGCTGGCCGGTCCCGGCTATTTTCGATTACCTGGGAAAAGCAGGTGGAGTCAGCGACAACGACATGTTCGAGGCCTTTAATATGGGGGTTGGTTATGTCCTTGTGGTCGGGAGGGAATCTGCCGATCAAATAATGGGGAGCCTGTCAGAATCAGGCGAAAAGGCTTACCGAATAGGGGAGATCAGGAGCGGCGAACAGAAAGTCGTCCTGAATTAGAAATCGGGGCAGCAAGCAGGCTGTACCTACAGACTGAGTTGAAAGGGACTGAATTATGCTAAGGAAGGCAGTTGTTGTTATCTGTGATGGTCTGGCGGACCGCCCGGTACCGGAGCTTGGGAATCTGACACCACTTGAAGCAGCCCGGACACCTAATCTCGACAAGCTGGCGTTCGAGGGCGAGTGCGGTATGATGCACACGCTCGGAAGGGGCAAAATCCCCGGTAGTGACACGGCGCATCTGATGATATTTGGCTATGATATTGCCACCTGTTACTCCGGGCGAGGTCCTATCGAAGTTGCCGGTCTCGGGATGGAACTCAGAGACGGTGACGTTGCTTTACGTGGTAATATGGGTACGGTCGTGGACGGTATTATTACGGATCGTCGGGCCGGACGTATCCGAGTGGTCACGCCGCTGTGCGAAGCGCTTGACGGCATGAAGATTGGTGATGTGGAGTTTGTTGTTAAGCCGGGAACGGCGCACCGGGCAGGGGTTATCATTCGCGGAAAGGGACTCTCCGACGCAATCATTGATGCCGATCCGCACATACCGGATGTTCCCATCAGGGAAGTCACGCTAACTGACAACAGTCCGGAAGCAAAAAAGACCGCCGATGTTCTCAATAAGTTCTTAGCCAAAGCGCACGAAGTTCTCAGCGATCATCCGTTCAACAAGGAGCGGGTTGCCAATGGTGACCTTCCGGCGAATTACTTACTGGTGCGTGGATCCGGCCAATACAAGGAGGTCGAGAGCTTCAAGGAGAAGTACGACCTGACTTCCTGCTGTATCGCCGGTGGGGGACTCTATAAAGGGATTGGAGCCTTCCTGGGAATGGACATTCTCGACGTGCCGGGTGCAACAGCGCTTCCGGATACGGACATTGAGGCCAAATTCAAGCTGGCAGTGGAGAGCGTCGCCAGGTATGATTTCGTGTTCGTCCACGTAAAAGCGGCTGATTCGCTGGGTGAGGACGGAGACTTCAAGGGCAAGAAAGAGTTCATCGAGAAAATCGATCTGGCTGTGCCGATACTGTCAGGTTTGCCAAAAGACACCCTAATGGTCTGGACAGCGGATCATTCAACGCCGTGCGAGATGAAAGCTCATTCCGCTGATCCTGTTCCGGTCTTGTTCCATGGTGGCGCCGTCAGGGCCGACAGAATCGACGCCTTCAATGAGCGGGCTTGCACCTGCGGTGGACTTGGCTACATGAATGGGCTTGATCTCATGCCGGAGATTCAGAACTTGCTTGGAAAACTGCACCTCGTCGGAGCCTGACTTAGTTACATGCGATGAGTGAGCAACCGTTCCAAACCGGGGGTGACTATTGAAAAGCGTTTTCCTTGGCTTGGTTCACCTGATTCTACCTTCGAGTGTAGAGGTCCGTAAGCGGCGTCTGGAGTTGACCGTCTGGGCGTTTCTCATTTCGCTTGCTTTCTACCCCGGATATCTCGGTTTTCTTGCGTGGATTTCGCTGGTCAGACCGCTGATGATTCTCTCACGGCTCAAGGGTCGGCAGGCTCTTGGTGCCGCCTACTTTTTCGGATTTTGCTTTAACGCTTTCACTATCTACTGGGTTGGCATGGTCACGCCTCCGGGAGTCGTGGCCGCAGTTGCCATAGTCGCACTGTACTATACTGCGATGTTGATGATTTTCAACCGGCTTTACAATCTCAACAGCTTGTTGGGGCTCATCGCAATGCCGTTTTTGTGGACTGGGCTGGAGTATTTCCGCACCCTTACGCAATTTGCTTTCCCCTGGTCGGGCCTGGGATATACACAGAGTTACTATCCTTACATGCTCCAGATTGTATCCGTAATCTCGGTGCATGGCCTGACATTTCTGATTGTATCCGTTAATGTGCTTATATGGCTGATTCTTCGTAGTGATTTGTCGCCTGCACGTCGCCTGACCTCGTTCTGGGCGGCTGTATGCATTGTTACGTCTGTGCTGGCGTATGGGTGGGTAGTAACGCCGCCGATTCCCAGGCCGGGGACCTTTGATGTGGCTGTTCTGCAAGGATCGGTGCCGGTTGGGGTGAAGTGGGAGGCAGGCAACGAGGATCATTCATTCTACCTGTATGACTCGCTGTCTCTTCAGGGCATGGTGGCTCCTGAGGTTCGGGGCGGTATCCAGTTGTATGTCTGGCCGGAGACTTCCGCTCCCAGTTATCTATCGCATGATTTCAGGCGCAGAATCAAGGTGGGGCAGACAGCAAGAAGCACTCATGCTTATCACTTGGTGGGTGCCCTGGGTGCCACCAACATTGGTGAGCAGCAGCGATATTTTAACTCATGCTACTTGTTTACACCACAGGGCGATATGGTGCAGCGTCACGACAAGGTGACACTTGTGCCGTTCAGTGAGCAGGTTCCTTATCAGGATTATCTTCCGTTTCTGAAAAAAGAGTTCCTGACGAAATATCTGACCTTTATCAAGTCCTACGGTGTACAATGGTGGTCGGATTTCTATCCCGGAGAGTCAGCAACTCTCTTCGAGATTGGAGATTACCGTTTTGGTGCCCTGATATGCTTTGAATCCACTTTTCCGGAGTTCAGCCGCGGGCTTATTCTTGACGGTGCCGATTTCATCGTTGGTATAACAAATGACACCTGGTTCGGACACTCCATTGGCACGCATATGCACTCTCGCATTTTGATTACTCGGGCAGTGGAAAACCGGTGCTGGATGGCCCGTGCGGCCAACAGCGGTCTGAGCTATATAGTCGATGGTTACGGGCGAATCCGCAGCGAACTTCCTCTCGATGCCGTTGCGACCCTTCGGGGGGAGATGCGGCCGCTTGATGATATTTCCTTCTTTACGCGCCACGGCGATATTGTTGGCCTGGTATCGTTCTTGATAACTGTTAGTCTTGCGGCTATATTCGTTCTCGTATGGCTCATTCGCAAAATACTACCCGGCGGTTTCGTTCGAAGGTAGCCTTAGTCACTGTCTTTCTGGTCTGTCTGTCGATTACTGTCTCGGCCGCCGACTGGACCACCTGGACATCTTTCAACGACGCCCGTCGTATGCGGTTGATCGACGATGCCGTGTGGGTAGCTACGTCGGGAGGTTTACTGGCTATCAGCGATGCCGGCTTCCCCGGTGCCCAGTTCAGCAACGTCAATGGCCTGGGCACAATTGATGTTACCGATATCATCCAGGCAGCAGATCTGCAGAAGTGGGTGACGGGTTATGGACGACTCATCAAATTCGATGGCTCTAACTCCACCCGATATCCGTTCGCCGACAATAACGGTGACATGTTCCATCTGTATTGTGTGAAGGACGACGGCGAGTATCTTTGGGTGGGGACTGAGCGGGCCTTGGTTCTGTTTTCAAAGAATATTGACGGTGGCCAGATTCAGGACAGTTACCAGTTGTTTGACGACCTCAATCCTACTTTTCCGACTTCGGATATTAACGACATCGAACTTGTCGGTGATTCCATTTGGCTGGCGACTTCCTCAGGGCTGGTAGTGGCAGACAGGTCCAATCCGAAGCTTCTCAAAGCTCCGGCAAACTGGACAAAGTACGGTGTCGGGGAATACGCCGAACTCGGAACGGACGAGATTCTGCGAGTGGCTGCTTTCGAATCGGAAGTCTATGTCGGGACAGCCAATGGTCTGTTCCTTGTCGATCAGGTAAACGACACTCTGATCCGTTACGGGTTTGCAGCAGGGAGGTCTATCCGCGATCTGAAAGTGGAGAATGATTCACTGTTCATCTATTCGGACGGTGGATTTGGTGTGCTCACGAGCGGAGTAGTATCCGCACTTTCCACAACAGGACTACCATCAACACCGTGCACCGGTGTCAGGGCGGGGATGATTCGGTGGGTCGGTGTGCAGGAGGGAGGTCTTTATCATGGTGGCAGTGGTGCTTATGAACTCTACCCTTACACGGGGCTGCCGAACAACAACGTCGCGGACGTTGCGATTACTCCCACGGGTGTTGTGACAGTCTTGTTTCAGTTCGAAGGTCTGTACCAATTGCTTGAGGGTACGTGGGTACAGCGGCCGATTAACATGAGTTTCCGCGGTCACAACCTGCATACAGACCGGCATGGCTGGGTCTGGGCAGGTACGTGGGGAGATGGTCTCTCGCGGGTTGGCGACACCATCGCGCAGTACAGCAGCCACAACTCCAGCCTTCAAGGTGTGGGTGTCAACGATCCTTATACCGTGGCCATGAGCGTCACCACATCGGGGGATCATCTGTTTGCATCCAATCTCGACGCCTACGATGGCACGGCGGTGGCTATCGGTAATCTAAGCAGTCTGGACGTACTGGATAGCTGGATATCACTTGGGGCGGCTGATGGGATCACGAGCAAGAAAATAGTCTCGGTTGATTATTACGCTGGCGGTCTTGCTGTCGGCACCGGACAGGCAGGCGTGTTCTACTACTGGTTGGGCGCAAACGTGTTCGACAAGTCCGATGATCGAGTGGTTCGTTTTCACGAAGGTTTTAAGTATCTTGCTTCTGACGTTGTTCGTGTTGTGAAGTTTGCGTCAGATGGTGAGTTGTGGGTTGGCACGAGCTTCGGACTCTCTCGCTACAACTACGCTTTTGACTACTTTGATTCCTATGGGCGTTTCGTTGATATCAACCTGCCGGCAGGGTTTGGCCCCGAAATCACCGCGGTTGAATTCGATGGACGCAACAACGTCTGGCTGGGCGGTCGCAACGGGCTGGCAAGGATCGACGGGATCACCGGAGATTTCGCAGTCTACACGTCGCGCAACAGCGGTCTCGTTGATGACGAAGTTGTCAATATCACGATTGACGAATTCACCGGCGATCTCTATCTGTCGACTCCGCGAGGTCTGTCCGTTATGGCATCAATGATCGGACGCCCTACCGCCAATCTCGATTCCGTGTACGCTTTCCCCAACCCGTTTGTTGTTGGCTCAGCGGATGACCGGTTGAACTTCAATTTCTCACGCCAGGCAACACTCAGGGTTTTTTCGGTGGCCGGTGAAGTGGTAGCCAATTTGCCGGAACCCTCATGGGATGGCCGCAACGATCATGGTCAACCCGTTGCCTCCGGTGTGTATCTGTATGTACTCACTGACGAAGATGGCAATGTCGGGCGCGGGAAGATACTACTGGTCCGTGAGTGATGGACGTCCGGAAACTCCGCTTAGATGACATTCCCGAAGACGTGAAGTTGCGTCTGAACGGTGCGACATTCCTTGGCTCTACCGGTTTCGCTCGTCTATGGCAAACAATGAACGGGCGCAATGTCTATTGGGCGCTTGAGGACGGCGGTAATATTCGAGCAGTGTTGACCGGCGTTGAGTTCGGTCGATGGCCACTCGTGCGGTTCCAGTCCATGCCTGACGGATGCTATGCTCGTGCGGTCATGATTGATGATTCTCTTGACCCGAAGCAGTCTGCTAACATACTGTCGCGTGCAATTGCGAAGGCAGGCTATGCCAAAGTGTATATCCATGATTTTCACGGTCTGCTTGAATCTGTCAGTGGCTTCGAAGTGACAGACTGTGCGACATCTCTTGTTGATGTCACCGGAACTGACTGGCAGCCACCGGACAAGAAACTGCAATCCGAAATACGCAAAGCTCAGCGCGAAGAAATAACCGTGCAGCGTTTTGAAGCGCAGAAACACATGGATCGTTTTGTGTCACTGATGGAATCGACCGAACAACGTCACGGACGCAGACCGAAATATCCGAGAGTGTTCTATGAGTCTCTGGCGGAACTTGCTGAGACAGACGAGCGTGTGGTGTGGGTTGTTGTCGAGCATAAAGACGCCCTGGCGGCTTCGCATATTTACTTCATCGAAAACGATGTGTTGCTGAACTGGCAGATTTATTTTGACAAGGCATTCTCGTTTCTGAAACCGAACCAGTTTATTATGCATTCAACGGTTATCCGGATGGTTGAGAAGGGCGTGAAAACGCTCAATCTCGGGGCCACACCCGGCGACGCCGAGTCACTTGAGACGTATAAACAGAAATGGGGCGGTCGCACGCATTCCTACCGTTGCTTCCAGAAAAGATCATGGCTGGGCAGACTGAAATAGAGCGATCCCCGCTCAGAGTGCTCGTGTTGGCCGACTGCAGGTCATTTCACACCGAGCGATACGTTGCTGAGTTGCGCCGGCAGGGATGTTGTGTACTGGTGGCATCGCTGGAGCATGGTTCATTGCACCACTTCAAATTGAAGGCGCACAGCCCGCTCCAGTCGCTTTATTATCCGCTGACTGTTCCGGCAATCAGGGCGTTGGTGGGGCGATTTATGCCTGATATTATTAACCCGCACTTTGCTTCCGGGTACGGGTTTACAGCAGCGCTGGCAAGACCGCGGGTGCCGATATTGCTGCATTTGTGGGGATCGGACATCCTGCTGGTGCCGAACAAGTCTGCGTTACATCGGGCAAAGACGAAGTTGGCTTTGCAGTCTGCGTCGGGTGTGATAGGGGATTCCGAATACCTGTTGCAGGAAGCAGCAAAGATTGCCGGATTTCGGCAACAGCGCAAGATCGTTTGGGGAATCGAGAAAGAGTGCCTTACCTGGCATCGAGAGGACTATCGTCTCAGCCGACCTCTGAAGGTCATTGTCCCGCGACCACACGAACCCGTTTACAATAACGCTTTTCTACTGGAGGCGCTGGCGCCGCTGATCAATGATAGACTTATCGACGTCACCTGGCCGGGTTTTGGAAGTATGCTTTCCGCATTTCAGCGTAAGGCCACGGAGCTTGCCGGTAATCAAGTGCACTACTATGAATGCATGCCCCGGCGTGAATTTCTGCAGTTTGAGGCATCACACGATATCTATCTCTCCGCGGCGTTGTCGGACTCTTCGCCTGCCTCACTCATTGAGGCTATGGGTCTCGGGTTGATTCCGGTGGCCGGGGACATTCCCGGCGTGCGCGAGTGGTTGGGGCCGGACAACGGCTGCCTATTTGACCTGTCAGAACCAGATTCTCTTTGCGAGATACTGACCGATATCGCCGGGCGCGATGATAACCACGCGCTCATGCGAAAGACCAACCTTGAGAAAGTCAAAAGAGTTGGTATCTTCGAGAACAACATTGCGGAGACTATCGGTATCATGTGCGAACTGGCAGGGAAAAGTTGACTATGAGCAGGAAGGTTCTTCTGATCTGTTACTACTTCCCGCCACTCGGACTCGGGGGCGTTGGCAGGCCACTGAACCTGTTCAAGAAGCTCCCTGATTATGGTTGGGACTGTCACATTCTGACTGTGAAGCCAGTGGCCTATCGTGCATACGAGCCGGAGTTGCTGGACACTTTGGACAAATCGAGAATACACCGTTCGGGTTCACATGATCCACAGCGGTTGCTCTACCTGTTGGGAGTTCGACAGGTCAAGGCGGCAACAATCAGCAAGGGACGAAGTGTCTCCGAGAAGTTCTTCCCGGACTCCAAAGTCGGTTGGGTCAAGCCGGCGATCAGGTTGGGCAGGAGGCTGTGCAAAAAGCACAGGTATGATTTGCTCCTGTCAACTTCGCCACCGATATCCTCGCACCTGGTAGGGCTACAACTGAAAAAGGAATTCCAGATTCCGTGGATAGCTGACTTTCGTGATTACTGGACAGCGCACAAAATAGAAGATAGCTATTCTGATGCGGAGGCGGTTTCTCGGGCGAAGCGGCTGCTGGATTCGATTGGTCAGGAGACAACTGCTATCACAGCGGTTAATGGTACAGTGGCCGACTATTGTGGCAAGGCTAAAGTTATCACCAACGGTTATGATTCAGACCTGGCCAATGATTGGAAGAGTCCGCCAGGCACTGACCGCTTTACAATCGGGCTGCTGGGGCATCAGCATGACACGCGTGAGATTGAACCGTTGCTCAAGTTGCTTTGTGCACTTCGTGACCATAATCCAAAGCAGTTTAACAGCATTCGCTTGCTTCAGGTCGGCCAGATGGACGAAGGTTGGTTCCGTCAACTCTTGTGTGATCATGGGCTGGAACTTGACACTGATCTTCGCGGACGTCAGGGACGGCGTGACACGATACGAATACTGTCCCAGTCCCACTTGTTTTACATGGGTGTACCAACCGAAGGCGGAGACGTATTTCTGCCCGGTCGCACCTTTGATTTTCTTGCTTCCGGAAGGCCACTCCTGGTCTACGCTTCTCCTCAAAGTGAGATTAGTCGGTTCTTCGCTAATATCGACCGGGCGTTCTGTTTTGAGGATGGCCAGATGGACCAGGCTGTTGCTTTCATCCGGGACCGCATTGTCTCATTCCATGATGGTGACTATGTTTTTGAGCCGTTGTCCGAGTTTGCCCGGAGGTACTCTTCCGATGCCATGGCGCGCAAGTTTGCATCTCTGATGGACAGGATATCATGAGCGACCGAGTATTAACTATCTCAGCAATTGTCATTGTCTACGATGGGATACAGTTTCTTCCGGACTGTCTGCGAACTTTGGTCGCTGATCTGGAAGGCATCCCGCACGAATTGATACTGGTCGACAACGGTTCGGTCGATGGATCGGTGGAGTTCATCAAGGAGCACTATCCCAGTGCAGTGTTGATCGAGAACGGCTGCAACCTGGGGTTTGCCAGGGCGGTGAATATCGGTCTCAAGGCGTCCAGGGGCGAATATATGTACGTGCTGAATCAGGACCTTCGCTTTCGTCAAGGGGCAACCCAGGCGCTGCTTGATCGCCTGAAATCAGAGCCGGAGATCGGGTTTATTGGTCCCAAGTTTGTGCATTTTGAAGGCTACCTTCAGAAGTTTACTCGGGCGTTTCCGACATATCGCCACGTCTTCTATCATTTTCTGCTGCTCGACCGTTTCTTTCCCCATCATCGCGAGTTCTCCCATTGGCGCATGGGCTGGTTCGATCATGAAAGCGAGACTTACGTGGATCAACCGATGGGTGCGGTGATGATGATACCGCGCCGGATTGTCGAAGAGATCGGCTTGATGGATGAGTCATTCCCGCTGCTGTTCAACGACGTTGATTACTGTCGCCGGATTCATGATGCCGGCTACAGGTTGCTGTACTATCCAACCGCTGTAATCGAACATTACGTGGGAGCTTCAACAGGGCGAAGGCCATACCGTCTTAAGGTGATCTCGCACTTTTCGATGTATCGGTATCTGAAGAAATATGCTCGCTGGTACGAGTTTCCTGTTCTCTGGCTGTGCGGGTTGCTGTTGATAGGGGGCCTTGTCCCTTCGATTGGAATCAGGTTCCTGCGGAAGTTACTCGGCAGTACCGTGCGTCGAGTATGAACGTCCCAAAGACACTATTTTTTCAACAGACTCTTGAGTTGACAGGCCAAGGCTACTTCAACAAAATCATTTTTTTGACATCGGAAAAGCCGTCAGTTATGAGTCGGTAGAAGTAAACCCCACCGGCTACAGCACTGCCGTTCGTGTTTCTGCCGTCCCACTCGACTGTGTGTGGTCCGGCAGTTATGCTGCCGTTAACCGGCGTGGCAACCGTCTGGCCAAGAACATTAAATACGGTCAGCAGGACATTCGATGGCTCCGGAAGATCGAATGATATTACTGTCGATGGATTGAAAGGGTTGGGGTAATTCTGGTGCAGGACGAAGCCTAGCGGGAGGCTGACTTCGTCCGGATCGACAGAAGTAACTGTCGACTGCACCATTAAAACCTGACTGACGGTAGCATTGGTCCTGGTTGTCGAAATCCGGTATATCTCAAGTGAGTCAAGCGTGTAGTCAATGACTGCGTGGCCGCTGGCGTCAGTGACGGCTTCTGCCAGAATTTGACCGTCGTGGGATAAAATCACTTCACAGTTCCGGGCTGGCTCTCCGTTGCAGTTTACCGATACATCCAGGTCGGATGATGACATCATGACGTCGAGATGTAGACTGTCCGGCACTCGCGTATATACTTTCAGGGTTGGATCGCCAAAATAATTCTGTCCGTAAACCAGATCGCGGTAATAGTAGTAGGCCTCTTTTGAGGCATACATGGCGTCGATTGCCGGACTTTCGGGATTGGCAAACAACGAATCAAAAAACGCTTTCTGCAGCTTGTGGCTTGAGCTGATCCAACCCCAGCGGGAGTAAGCTACGAATCCGACCGCGCCGGCATTGTCCTGTGCAATCAACGCCTGGGCCAGGTTGTGCCCGGTCTCATAGAAAGGTGGCTGATCTCTATCGAATCCCCCATTGCTGCATGCCAGTGAGTAGTAGAAAGAAATCTTGCTGTTTGGTTCAAGGTGCACAAATCCGAGACCATCCTCGTCGACGCCAGTGCCAAAGAACTCTTTCGGCCAATTGTTGTACCCAGATGTCTTGGTACAGAAACCGTTGCTGGCGCCGTGAGCGATTATGTTGACTATGCCGTAGCCTTCGGAGACTACTTGCTGCAGTTCATTGATGGGCAGGTTGGTCGGCTGGAGATCACCACCGGACGACATTTCTACGCCACTGGCAGTGTCAATGGCGAAATGATCGGGGTAGGCCTGGGCTATCAGATTGTGTTGCCCGGCGCTTGAGTAGTCGCGCATCTGGTCGGACGAGAAGAAGAAAGCACTCTCAAGATACCCGGGGTCATCGCCACCCGGATTCGTCTCGTAGGCAATCAGCTTGTTGACGTAGTTGGTTGCTTCTTCCGGGCGATTGATCGGGAGCCGTCCGACTCGAAGTTCCGGTGTCAGGTCAGGCTGGTCATGGTAGCGTTCACCCCAGATTCCGTCGTTATCGGTATCCCAGTCACCGGTGAGATCAGCGAAATAGAGATCGCACAACTGGAGGTATGTCAAGTCAGGCGTAGTATCGGCATCGTAATGATAGACGTGCCGGATCGGAAGAACTGTTTCATCACCTGCCAGTAGTACATACTGTCCACCGGAAGCATGGAACTCTTTGAGATACTCGCGAAGTTTCTCGGCATCGTCGCAGCCGCTGTAAAGAGGCAGTATGTCACCGATCAGCTTGATCTCTGTTACATATCCCGTCTCGTTTTTGTAGGTCGCTAACGGCGCCAGGGCATCGGCGAGCTCCCCCGAAGTCACGATGACGTATTCGAGAGCACCGGATGCTGCGTTAGCCGCAACGGATGATCTTTGAGTTCCCGCGTCTTTGAGTACTGACTCCCTGAGAACGAGTGTAGAAGGATCAACTTCAGCGCCGTCGATCTTTATTGCCACTGATTGGTTGAACCAGAGTACGCCGTCGGCGTCCACGGTAATCGGGAAGACGAGCAACTGGGCAAAATGCTGATCGTTCAGATTGATCCTGCCTGTGACATGAACAGTACTGAACCCCAGACGAAATTCGGTGCTGGGGAGAGCTGGCAGAAGGCCGTATTCGTTATTTTCAGAGGTCGGGGCATCGTGCAGCAGAGACCGTTCGACCTGGCCGATTGCAGATAATCCGGCAGCCTGTGATTCTATCAGAGATAGCGATTCGCCGTCGTTCAGTTCCAGCAGGTACTCGAAACATGGCAAGGACAGCTCCATACCCACTGTCACTCGGTGGGCATCCGTGTATTCGATCACCGATGCGTTGGACCCAACAGTGGCTTCTGATGGATCAAAGCTGATTGTTGGCTGATCGAAACCGCTTGCATTGGTTACCAGTAACAGTCCCAGAAGTACTGTCAGCGCGGTTTTTACTACGTTCCACTTTCGTTTCACGTTGAACATGTCCTGTTGAGATGCAACCGGGATACCTTTGAGGGCCTGCTTGAAAACAACGTTGGCCTATTGTAAGGTGCTGTAACACAGGAGATTACGCGATAGCTCAGAAAACTCTCTTTTGTGGGGCAGCTAAAAGACAGGCTAAAGGGTGGTGGCGGATCAATACTCTATGGGGCAACTCAGAGCTGGCGATATCTGAGAAAAGAAAAAAACAACTCCCTTATCTGAAGGTGCATAGAGAGTTGAGAGATGGTAGAAATTTGTCTGTTGTTACTCTTTGGCTGATTATTAGTTGCGGTTCTTAGTTCGTTGATATCATTCGAGAAAATGTCTTGACTTTTGTGGGGGAAAAGTGCAAAATATACCGTCTTTTGGGTGGATGTGGTAGAAAGTGGAGAGCCAGAAATGACCGGGTTCTTTGGCCGGTACACAACAACGATAGATGAGAAGGGTCGATGCATCCTTCCGGCCAAGCTTCGTGCTGTCACCGATGACTCCGGTAATCCGATGCTTGAGGGGGGAATCTTTCTCACCAAGGGTCTGGAAGGCTGTCTCAGCGTGTACCCTCAATCGGAATGGGTAGCCATTCAGCAGCGTCTCTCCACTCTGGATTTTACCGACAAGCCGTACCGCTCATTCAGTCGACGGTTCTACTCGCTGGCCAGTCCGGTTACACCGGACAAGAATGGTCGCATCCTGATCCCGTCGCATTTGATTGAGGAAGCCGGCCTTGAAAAGGAGCTGGCTGTTATCGGTGTCAATCGTTCGATAGAGATCTGGAATCCACCTCTGCTCAAGTATTACCTGGAGCAGTATGCGGGCAGCTACGAGGA
>QNAF01000046.1 GCA_003641405.1 Candidatus Zixiibacteriota bacterium
CTTGCAGACTGACCGGTGGTCCGCACGGCCCGAGAGCAACAATGTGATTGACAGTTCATCAATGTATCCCACATTCTGTGGAATGGAGAAACTCACCCTTTTCAAGCCGGGCGCCAAGACGCTCACTGGATCAAAGCCACAGCGTATGTCACATTACGAGTATTGCTGCAGAAGTAGAGATGATTCCGTCGCGGCTGCACGCCAGTTCTGGGAAAGATGTTTTCTTGAATTCCCCACCGAACACAGGCAAGCGATGAAGAATAGGTTTTCGTCTGCCGATTTCACACAGCACGTAGGAGCGGCCTTCGAACTCTATTCCCATTCGTTTCTCATGCGTTCAGGATGTACCATAGAAGGTTATGAGGTATCGACGACAGATGCCCCAGGCGGACCGGATTTCCTTGCAAGCACTCCAGATGATGGTCGCTGTCAATTCGAAGTTACTTCCGTTTTCCCGAGTTCTCAACGAGCTGAGCTAGATCGTATTAGAGCTGACATCTTCCAAACAGCTGAGAGAGACCTGGTTTCTGAGATCGTATGGATTTTGCTCCGATTTGATGGCTCACCTACTAGCCCCCCCAGCGTTGGCCGGATAATTCGAAGGATCGGGCGACACCTCAAAATGTGGGACGCGGAGATCAAGGCTGCAGCAGGGTACACACCAGAACCCGTCACGATAATCGAAAAGGGCATGACTATCCGTGTGGAACCGCACTTGAGAAAACCTGGCCAGACCTTGCCCACGGTACCATTCTCTGGTGGGAAAGCTACTTTGGGTAGAGCTTGTGACGCGATTGCCACGAAACTTCGCGACAAAGCCAAGAAGTCATACAAGCATGCCGAGCTGCCGTATGTTGTGGCGCTCAATGTAATCGAGGTCGGTCTGGACATGGAGGAAGTTATAGACGCCCTACTTGGCAGAGAGCAAGTTCGCCTCCACCTGAATTCAGACCTTAGTATCGCAGATCACGAGATTAAGCGACATCACAGCGGTATTTGGCAGTTCAAGGGTAGACCGTCGAACACTAGACTGACAGCGGTTATGTTGTTCCGAAACATCTGCTGTCTGGACTACACTCCTACAACTCCGGTTTCATTCTATCATCCTTTTGTCAATAGTACCCGACCTCTCAGCCATTGTGAACACATCACTCGTTACCTTGCCAATGAGCGGGGCAACAAATATGTGTGTCACGAGGGTAGCGGCCTTTCGAATGTGATGAGATTGTAGCTCAATGGACACAGGAAACCTACTCTCACAATCCGGGGGTTTCTTGATTTGACCCGGCGGTTTGCTACTCTCCCACACCCTCTTAGGCCGGCAGATGTCCACATCTGCCGACAAACCACTCACTCTTCTGTCACCGCCAGAATGCCACCCGGTTGTGGATCACTTCTTAGGTTCTTGAAAACGCACGAACTTGCACTTGGGACAGATCCACTTGCGCCGCTTGTGGAATATCCGTTTGACCTCTTTCATCGGCGACTTGCAGCGCGGGCATGTCACAATCCGATAACTCCGTATTAGTTGGCCAATCGCAGAAAATCAGAAAGCAGGAACTCTACGCGACCGATGAACGTTGACATCCGCGACATAACAGTATATCCGAAAGTCGTGCCAAAGAAGACCATCAGGAACCACGTCCCGGCCTTGGCCGACTGGCCCAGCACGCCACGGTGTTCCCTGCTGAAATAGAAATATGATAACGTACACAGAACGCCCAAGAGAATCACAATGCTCGATATGTTCAGCCCACCACCTTCAGTCACCAGAGGCGAGACAGTGGCGGACATTTGTGCGAGTGTTCGCGCGCCCAGCATCGCCGGGATGGCCACACCGGCACCGGAACCGATCAGGACAGCGATCGGAATTCTTGAAAGCGCCGAAGTGCGCTTGTGGAAACGTCCGAACATCATCAAACCCAGCACCAGGGGTATTACCAGAGCCAGGCGACCGTCCCTGAAAAGCGGATTGAATAGCAAATCCATGAGGCTGTTAGTCCAGGTAATGACCAGGAAATAGCCAATAGACACACCGATCAGAAGCGACTCAGCCATCTTGTAGATTGGATTGTCACGATACAGAAACGTGAATATCGCCAGAGTCAGAATGCCTGCTACGAGGGTTGAGATGTCCATCAAGATGATCTCCCCTTGCGACGCGACACAAAGTATAGAACGTTTCCGATCACGATAAGAAGAATGACGTACAGATGTGAGCAGGTTTGAGCCAGCATTCCGCGAGCACCACTGCCGCCGATCTCAATCAGTTTCTCGTATTCCGCGGCACCACGCAACCCGCCAACCATGGCATACATCTGATCTGAATTCAGATACGGATCATACGTGGTCACCATTGCCGCTGTCCCAAACGCCGAAACTCGGACGCCATACTGACCGCCGCCGTACTCAATCCAGTGAGTTGTGAGGGAACCGTCGGCTACCGAGATCACACCGGCCAGATCATCATACGTCTCTACGCCTGTCATCAGCGGAAGTTGGTCAACTGGCTGACCGACATAGTCCTCCGGGAATGTGGCCGGAATCGATTGGCCCATCGACAGGATAGCAGCAATGTACTGTGGTTTGAAACCCAGATATACATAGTCAACGCCATATTCTTTGCTGTATTCTGCCGCCACCTGCTGCATCAGGCCGTAGCCGACGCCGGTACCCTCAGAGAGCAGGGCGATTCCGATCAGACGCAGGTTCTTCGAGAACGCATGGCGCAGCAAAGCCACTGCCAGTGGCCTGATTTCCGGCAGAGACGAAGCCTCGTGGTCAAATGAGATTATCAGTTTGGATCCTTCGGGTAGTGATTCAATATACTCGTGCATCCGCAAGGTATCCGGTGAAACGGTGATTTCGGGTTGAAAGCCGGAGAGCATGGCAATTACCACAACGACGGCCAGACCGAAGAATGTCCAATGGCGACTTTCCAGTTTCACTGTTGCTTCCCTCCCAACCACGTACGCTCAATGCCAACGATCACTCGGAGTGAAGTTGTCACCGATCCCAGTCCGATGCCAATCAGGATGGCACGCCGGGCCGACATTGAAGGGTTATTCCTGACCCAGTCAGCGACAACCGGCAGATGCTCAGAGAGTAATCCGCCAACATCCGAGCGTGCCAGAAGTGTGAGAAGCGCGGATACAAGCAATACGGAGGCGGACACAGAGCGTGCCCGGAAACCCCGAAACGAAGCCGAAACCACAAAGAACGCCAGCAGCGCAAAAACCGTGGACTGCATCGGGACTTGAATGTTCTCGAATATCCACATGAACGGCGTTCCGCCCTTGATGCCCCAGAAAAAAGCGACTATCGGCATGCTCAGGAGTCCCATCAACGACACAATACGATACGGGCGGTCTTCGCCCCGTTCAATAGATTTGAGATTTACTTTCAGGAAACTAACCACGCCGACCAGCAATGTGAATGCGAAAATTATCTGCCAGTACTCCACAAGAACCAACTGACTTAGTGCTCTGGCCAATGGATGAGACGAGAAATAAAGAGCGAACAGAAGAATACCGAACAGGGCACATACAAACTGTGGGACCTTCCGCCGCATCAGAACACCCACCATGTAGAGTTGCTGTCAATTGTAGCCCAGATTGTCGCTGCCACCAGAAAGGCAGCAATCAGCACTTTCATAATGTCCTGCGAACGCACCGACGCCAGAATGGACTCGTCTTTGGATAGATAGCCGGAAGCTGCAAACAACTCTTCGCCGATGAGTGTGTAGTCGCAGGCGACTATGAAGAACGACAGCTGAATTGTTGAGTCGGTTCCTGCAATCTGAATGGCGCCGATACTGTTGCCGGTTTCTGCCAATATCAACGATTCGGCCTCGAATGTCCCCAGCAGGAATATCGACGCCGGTTGCAGCCTTGAGATCAGCCCATCAACCGCGGCAGCATAGCCGAATTGTGATGAAGATACATATTGGATGTTGTCTTCTCTGAATCGTTCAGAATAGCCGGCTCGGGCGTAGCTCTCCGCAACTACTTCCTGGGCTACCGACATGATGACCGGGTCATGGGTTGGATAGACAAGCTGACAGTCGTAAACGGCTGTAGTCTGTGCTACGTGACTCAGGATATTCATGGAAGCAATGGTTGTTGGCCGCTGAATGTCGCCCCCCCAGCCGGGTGTAAAAAGTATCGGGCGGGCCATTTCGGTAGCACGACCAATAGCCTCTTCCACGGCTTTCAGACCGGGAATCTGACGCATTTTGTGCTTTCCACGGCTCTTGCGATGATAAGTTGTATAAAAAACTATGGCAAATGCAATTACGGCAGAGACCAGTACCGGAAACCTGGTCATATCGAACCAGTCCGCCTCAACGCCGGAGAGAATTAGAATAATTAAGAAAGACATCTCTTGTATGTCGCAGCTTAGACACCTGTGAGCAACAAAAAGATTTTTGATTGACCGTTCCGTGGCATCGGATATATTCATGTCAGGCTGTTGGAAGAACGTCCGTAGGCGGTGGTGTCAGGTGTCTCT
This sequence comes from Candidatus Zixiibacteriota bacterium, assembly GCA_003641405.1. Classification (GTDB taxonomy): domain Bacteria; phylum Zixibacteria; class MSB-5A5; order GN15; family FEB-12; genus B22-G1. The sequence continues at coordinate 4,510 of QNAF01000046.1, forward strand.
GCCTGACACCCCTATTGATTGCCGCCACTGCCAGGCAGAGACGCCTGGCAGCACTGTGGACCAGAATGAACATTCGAGAAATGTCACTTTTTCAACAACCTGATAGACCATAACAAGGAGTACTTCTATGCGCTTGACAATGCTGATACTGATAGTTGCCATACTGCTCTCCAGCCAGGCGATTCTGGCAAAAGACACTATTGAGTGGTGGCAATTCTGGACAGATCCCGCCATCAAACCAACCATGGAGTCCATGGTCGAAGAGTTTGAGCAGGCTAACCCTGACATCGATGTCAAACTGACCGATCTCACTTGGGCGAACGGGCATGAGAAAATCGCTATTGCTTTTGCATCCGGTTCCGGCCCGGATGTCGTGGAGTTAGGCTCCGACTGGATCGCCCAGTTTGCTGCCAACGGCCATCTTGCAGACCTGTCATCGGAGATCGCCGCTGACAGCAACGATTTTGATGGGTGGGGCATGGCCACATATCAAGGTGCGGTGTACGGCCAACCCTGGATTCTTGGAACGCGAGTTCTCTATGTCAATTTGGACCTTGCCGAACGAGCAGGTCATGGCACCAACTACCTTCCAGCCGATTGGATTAAGTTGCTCCGTAGAACCAGGGATATACATCTGCTCGGAGATGACATCTATGGATGGGGTTCTAACACACCGGAAAAACATCGTCTTTACAAGAAGTTCCTCCCTTTTGTCTGGTCTAATCGAGCAGATGTCTTCACCAGCGAAGATGAGGGCAACTACTGTGTGATCTCGTCGCGGCACGTAATAGAAGCAATGTCATTCTACAAGTTGCTCCACGACTCCTGTGGCTACGTCGGCAGTCAGCGAAATATCGAGGACGCGTTTCTGGACGGCAAGATCGGTTATATCATTTCCGGAGATTGGCTGCTCAAACGGATTAAGCTGGAGAAACGAGATATAAACTTCACTACCTTGCTGATCCCTGGCTCCGGCACGGATGGCAAAGTCACTGCCGGCAAATCGTTCTTGGGCGGAGAATTCCTTGCGGTGAACAGCGCTTCTGACAATCCTGAAGCGGCCAAAAAATTAGTCGATTTCATCACACAGCCGAAGAACCAGGTGCGCTTCTGTAAAGCTAATCATTCGGCCAACCCGTCCAGCCGAGCAGCACAGGAAGATGAGTACTTTGTTTCCGATCCAAATCTTCAGACTTTCATCGTACAGTTAAGATATGCTGTGCACCCACCGGTGGATCCAAACTGGGTGTACATTGAAGAGGAAATCGAGAAGGCTGTCGAGGCTTTCGTGTTTGGAACTACCTCGGCGGCTACGGCACTATACAACGCCAGTGTCAATATAAACAAGATCAGGGAAAAATGAGGCGGTCCGGACTTGGTGGACTTGCGCTCACTTCACCCTGGGTAGCCACATTCGCCCTGTTCTGGGTATTCCCGGTTCTCTACTCCCTCTATATAGGCTGCACTGATTACAGGCTCCTTGTCCAGGGATACGAGTGGGTCGGACTCGACAACTACCGTCAGTTGCTGAACGACCCGGATTTCACCGGAGCCCTGAAGAACACTTTCATCTTTGTGCTGGGGACCATACCGATCACGACAGTAGTGGCGCTTGTAATGGCGCTGCTTGTCAATCGACGTTTCAAGGGCAGGACAATTTTCCGCTCTGCCTTTTTCATCCCCTCAATTACGTCAATGGTAGTTGTGGCACTCATATTCACAAGTCTCTATGAACGGGGTGGCTACATTGCCCTCCTTGCGGAACTGGTCGGACTCACTCCCCCCCAGCACGGTTTTCTATTCGACAGTTCGACCGCCCTGTATTCGATCATGGCAATGGATATATGGATGTCGGTCGGTTACTACATGCTCATTTTCGTGGCCGGGCTGAAAGCTATTCCCGACGAGTTGTATGAAGCCGCAGAGATCAGCGGGGCATCCACCGTGCGTCAGTTCTTTTCCATCACGCTGCCGCTGCTAAGACCGGTGGCACTTTTTGTAATCGTCATCAACTCCATCAAGTCTTTCCAGGTGTTCGTCGAGATATTCGTTATGACCAAAGGCTCGTTCGATACTTCCACCGCGGTTTATTTCGTTTACGAGGAAGGACTCACAACAGCTTTCCGAATCGGGTACGCATCAGCGGCAGCCTACCTGCTATTCGCTACCATCGCCTTGTTCTCAGTCTGTCAGTTCCTGCTTATGAGAAGGAGGATGACAACATGGTAGGCTCAAAACGAGCAGTCGGAGAAAGCATTCGCTACTTGCTTCTCATTATGGTGCTGGTCGTGATGATCTTCCCTCTTCTATGGATGTTCCGGGTGGCCTTCATGGAATCCGGCTCCAGTATCTCGTGGCACGCTGTGGTCGGTTCCGGGTGGACGCTTGGCAATTTCATGGATCTGTTTGCCTCAGGGGGACTGGGCCGTCCGCTTTTCAACTCGGTGCTGGTCGGTTCGGTAGTGACGGTGGGGAACATATTATTCTGTTTCATGGTGGCTTATGCCCTGGCTCGATACAGGAGTATGACCAACCGGCTGCTGTTCTCAACGGTTATTTTGGTTCTGATGATCCCGGCTCACATCGTCATCGTCCCACTCTACCTTATCTGCCTGCGAGCCGGACTGTACGACACATATTGGGCGCTGATTCTCCCCTGGCTGGTAAACCCTATCGGTATCTTTCTGGTCAAGCAGTATATTGAGTCAATCCCGGAATCGATGGAGGAAGCCGCGCGAGTTGACGGTGCCGGGGAGTTTCGCATTCTCTTTCAGGTTGTTATGCCGCTGTGCAAACCGGCATTGGCGGTGCTGGCTATACAGGTCTTTTTCACCAATTGGAATTCGTTCCTGTTTCCGTTTATTCTGACTTCGCACGATTCCCTGAGAACATTACCGGTAGCTCTTGCGCTATACCAGGGACATCAGGCAATTGACTGGCAGCACCTGATGGCCGGCTCTGCTGTGGCCGTTTTGCCCGTTTTGGTAGTGTTTTTATTGATGCAGAGACAGCTTGTATCCGGCATAACTGCCGGTGCCATAAAGCAATAGAAGGAATTGGGTATTTTTCTCTTGCTTCAAATGGCCTGTGTGGGTAGCATTGCAGACTTAGAGAGTGAATAAATAAAACAGTTTCAGATAGGAAGGAAACCAACAGATGAACAAAATGCTTGTGGCAGGACTGATTGCTGTACTCCTGTTGGCCGCAGGATGTGGTGTCAACAAGGCTTATGTGGCTGAGCAGATATCGTCCTCGGAGGCTCGGACTAACAGCCAGCTATCCGCAGTAAGTGACAAAACTGACATCAACGCCGCAGAAGTAACCAGGCTACAGCAACTGGCCAGAGAACTTGGCGAGAAGACTGATCTGGCTATCGACAAGGCCTCAGGCTTTGAGAACTACCAGATCATCTGGTCAGGCGAGATCAACTTCGACTTCGACGGCTATGAAGTCGATGATGTTGCAGCCTCGATACTGGACGAAGCCGGAGTCAAGCTGGAGCAGGTAGCTGGTTCTATCATCGAGTTGACCGGCCATTCCGATGCCACCGGCTCTGCCAAGTACAACTTGTTGCTTGGCGACAAGCGCGCCAACTCAGCCAAGCTATACCTGGCTGACAACTTTGGCATTTCGCTGTACCGGATGTTTACAATTTCCTACGGTGAGAACAAACCGGTAGCCCTACCGGATGAGAAGTATGCCGCCTCCAAGAACCGCCGTGTTTCTCTGGCGGTGTGGGGTATGCTGTAGTCGATCGATTTCAGACAATGACATCAGAAAGGAGCAGGACTAACGTCCTGCTCCTTTTCTTTTGTGGCACCCGGTGAGATTGGCTTTTGTGGTTGGGACAATCGCACTGAAGAAGGCGGGGAGACTCGTCCACGACTCTGCGGAAGCGAGGTTTGTGATTGACATTTACTGAGAGGAGGGTAAGATGCGATAGGTAAAAGGTGGCGAATATGCACAATGCCGCAAACGTCCTTCCGACCCGCGGACCGAAGCCGGAATGGCACAGAATGCAAAGTCACCTTGAGCGACCAAGAAAGTAGCAAGGAATGAGAATACTGAGAGTTGGCGGTCAACACAAAGCCGGCAAAGGCCAACCCGGCGACACCGTTATGGCGGCGCTGTGAAATATATTTATGAATGGAGATAATACTTGATGCCACTACACCCTCTTGCAGAAATATTTGGATATCCCTTTGATAACCTGACAGCAGAGGCTTCTCGCTTTCGGAAGAATCGATTGTGTCCATTTGGAAACAAGGTTCCGAATTGCACAAAAGATAAGGCCAATAGCCCATTGGGAGTATGCAGCATCTGGAACGGTGAAGATGCCGTTATCACCTGTCCCATTCGTTTTAGAGAAAACTGGATCATAGCGGAAGATGCCGCTGATTTCTTCTTTTCAGGCGAATTTCAATGGACAACCCTTACCGAGGTACGGCTTGTCGATAAAAATCGGAAATCTGCTGGAAACATTGACGTAGTTCTTGTTTCCTACGATAACAAAGGACGAATTGTTGACTTTGGCGCCTTGGAGGTTCAGGCTGTCTATATTTCGGGTAACATACGGAATCCATTTGAACACTACATGAAAAACCCAATAACACATGTCAACATGGATTGGACAAAAAGGCCAAACTATCCAAGACCGGATTATCTTTCCTCGTCCCGGAAGCGACTGGCTCCTCAACTGATATATAAGGGCGGTATACTCAAGACATGGGGTAAGAAGATAGCCGTTGCTCTAAACAAAGGCTTCTATGAAACTCTACCTCGTCTCAATGCAGTGCCTAAAGCTGATGCTGATGTTGCTTGGTTAGTTTATGATCTAAAACCTGACGAAGCAACGGGGCTATAAGTACAATGCTATTGACCACAACAAGCTCTTCCGTGTTGCTCAGGAATTAGTCGGGGATTTCCTCATGACATACGATAATGCTAATGGAATTCATGAATTGGCTGACAAATATGGTTTTGACACGCATCCAATTGCAATGAAGAATACACACCATACAAAAATGACTGAATTGCTCATTGGTAGAAATCTTGATTGGGTAAGATAACAATCTACCACAACTATTTGAATTCGAAGAGAACGCCCGCTGTTTCGAACCGTGCCCTGACACTGAGTGTGTCCGGATAAAAAGCAAACGTCTCGGCCAGTCGGAATGGGGCGATCATTCCGTCGAACTTCCCGCCGTCTTGGTTTTCGTCAATGTAACCAGACAGCAGGTATTTTCCCGGTGGCAACGGCAAAGAAAACGCGCGCCCATCCACGGGAAGATCGAAACTCCTGCTGCTTTCCAACTGTTTGAACGTCAGCATAACCGGTGCGTCACGCCTGTCGGCCAGTTGGATCGTGATTTCGCCCGTAATTGACCCAAGTGAGTCCTCATCCAACGTGGAGAACTCATACGATTGCAAAGAATCACCCAGAGCGTTACCTGCCAAATCAACCAGGTCAAACTCGGCTACATCAAGACGATACGATCGTCCGGGCGTCAGTTCTGCCGTGGTAAACTCCACCTGTAAGGGACTTGCCCAGTTTGGTTGCATAGGCAATATTTCCACGCTGTCTTCCCACAGAACGAATGTCTCAGCAGCCAGTTTCATAGTGTCCATCGGCTCGGAGAACTTCATTCGCATGTCGACCTGCCAGGCGAAATGCCCCTGGTTGTCAGGCCGGAAACCAATGATAGCTGGCGGGTTCTCATCAGGTTTCCGCTCAAATGTGAAGTGCTCATACACCAGCGGAAGGATATCGGCATCGTAAGTCAATTCCACTTTGTATTCACCCGACTGCAACTCGTCAAAGCAGGCCTGTACGGTTGTGGATTCGGTCGTATCTGATTCGATAAGCGCATATGCCGGATAAACTCTCAGCGTATCTTCCAGCGAACGAAGCAGCAGGTTGGACGGGTGAGACCCAAGCAAATCCAGTCGCACCGGCCTGCTTAAGCGAACTCTCACGAGACCATCCCTTGTGTCCGACACTGTCAGTATCTCTATAGAAGCAGTGTCGTAGGATGTAACTGACATCACTAACTCATCAAGCGGGAGGTCACCACCGACTGTGACAGAGCGATCCGGTAATGCGAACGTCTCACGTGCAAGGTTAAATCGCTCGTTATGGTTATTGTCTTTGAAGGCTATCAGGCGATGGTTTCCGTCGGGCAAGTGGCGGAATACAAAACGTCCCTTCTGGTCAGTTGTTGTTATATAGCGGGGATACACCGAATCATACGCTACACTGTCAGTCAGATCACCTTCCGCAAACAGCCCCACTACCATACCTGTTGCCGGTGTATGGCCCTCAACAACGAGCCCGGACACGGCACCCGTGTCAATTACTTCACCAGTTGAAAAAGCCACGGATATGGAACTGTCAAGTTTGTTCCTGCGAAGATCGGTGAGAGCGTTGCTAATAGTAACGATGTAGGTCTGGTCGGACCTGAAAAACTCACGGAGTCGCACAGTAAGACGATTCCCCTTGAACTTGATCTCCGGCTCCGTATCAGGTCGTGGCGAGACAAAGACCGCCTTGCCTTTGTCTGGTTTGACTATCTTTTCAGAGAACAGCAGGACAATCTCGTTGCCGACCGCAACTGAAAGAGCACCATTCTCCGGATGAGATTCTACCAGATACGGGCCTACGCGGTCTACCTCTCCCCCGGGTGGTCGTCCTATCTCCGCACAGCCGTACAACAGCAGCAGTGAACCCAGAACTGCGACTACAGGACCGGCCAGAAGTCTATAGGTTTTTCTCAACGACCAAGCTTCTCCTTGATGGCATCATTATCAGGCTGTTGTTCCAGTGCCTTTTGCCACCACACACGGGCTTCATCCGTTCTGCCTGCAGAATGGCAGGCATCACCAAGATGATCGAAAATGACGGGGTCGTTGTCAAGGCTTGCAGCTGTCTGAAGGTAATTAACTGCGTCCTCGAAGTTACCAAGCCGGTATTGAGCCCATCCGTAGCTGTCCAGATAAGCGGGATTGTTTGGTTGTAGCTCCATGGCGCGCAGAATAAGATCCCGGGCATATTCAAGCCGTAGTCCCCGGTCAGCGAGTGAGTATCCCAGGAAGTTCATAGCCTGATGGTGATCCGGATTGTCCTTCAGGATTGACTCCAGCGCGACCACCAGCGAATCCACCTGACCGGCACGTTCAAGGGCGGCTCCCAGCGCAAAGAGAAGCGCCGTTCGATTCTCAGTATCTCGCATATGCTCCAGACCCTTACGATAAGTAGCAATCTCCTGCGCCGTGTCTCCCGTCTGACGATACACAAACGCCAGATCAGCCCAACTGTCATATACCGAATCGACCAGTTCCGTTAGTCGTGTGAACTCACTAATAGCCCTATCGTAGTCTTCCGAAAGGGCAGCGATCCTGCCCAAATAGTAGTGATTGGTTGGGTGGCTCTCTCCTGATGCCACGAGCAGACTCAGGATCGAATCCGCCTGCTGCAGTGAATCTTCCGTGAAATAGAGGATAGACAGGTTCCGCTGGGCTTCCTTGTCTCGGGGTGATAACTGCGCTATGGCGCGCACGTGTAGAAGTGCTTTTGAAATTGAGTCCTGCATGAATGCCAGCCGCGCTAACTCTCTGTGCAACAGCACAGTTGATGGACTAAACTCAAGAGCTGCTTCATACCATATCTCAGCGGAATCAACTTGCTGTGTAAGCTCATAGAGTTCCGCAAGGTTGGCCGCAGCCTGCACATTCTGAGGATTGCTCATAATCTCCAGTGAGTGCTTGTACGCGCGCTTGGCATTGTTGAAATCCCCTTTGAGACCGTAGAGCTTGCCAAGCTCGTTCTGGAGCCTGTAGTTTTCGGTCTGGAACTCTGCGATTTTCTCGTAGGCCCAGATAGTTGAGTCAACGTCATTGCGCCGTTGAAAATAGCTCACGAGGAACGCGTAGCCTCCCTGGTCTGCCGGTTCGATTTCCAACAGCCGCATATACGCATCTTTGGTCTTGCCGGGGTCACCGAGAGAACGATAGCAGGCCGCCCGAAGTCGGTAGAGGTCAGCTTCCTTCTGTGAGAAACCTTCTATGACCTGCAACACCTCAACGGGCTTCTGAAGCCGGTAGAGAACAGCGGCGTAGGAGTATCCAATCTCGTACGAATCCGGATAGGCCTCAAATGCTGCTTTGTAATGCTGAGCAGCGATCTCAAGCTCACCTTCCCCCTCATACAGGAGTCCATCAACGAATCGCCGATAAGCCCAACGGGAAATCCGGTCCTGCTGCTGTCTCTCGGAGTGGGAACGAACCCGGTCACCACTGTCGGGAGAGGTTTCGTCCGCCTGAAGGACAACTGCCTTGCCAGGCGAACAGCCAAGGCACGCCATCAAAACAAAAATCAACAGAAATATGAAATACAGACGATTCAAAAGATCTCCATGTTTCGGTTTCTCAATCTTCTGATACTGATAGCGCCTGAC
>QNAF01000047.1 GCA_003641405.1 Candidatus Zixiibacteriota bacterium
CATTCCCGGAGATGACATTGCCTTCTGATTCCGTCTCGCCTCCGATAACATTCCACTGGGCGCCGTCACCGATAATTACACCGGCGCTTCCGTTAAGCAGCGCATTCATGCCTTTGATATTCAGTCCGATGATGTTGCCGCGTACGCGATTGTGATTGGTCCCTGTGTTGTAGATCAGGACACCGCCGCCAAGCGGGAATAAACTGGAACGGTTCCCGGAGATCACATTGCCTTCGCCTTCGATCGAGCCACCAACCTCGTTGTACTGGGCGCCGTTTGTGATGGCTACACCGCCTTGATTGTACGCAGAACTCGAACCGTTAAATGACGTGCCAATGAAATTGCCTGTTACGCTGTTAGAGTTGGTCCCGGGGCCATTTATGTGAACCCCAAACCCGATATTGCCGGAGATTGTGTTGCGTTCTGACTCGATGCTGCCACCGATATAGTTGTTCCGGGCGGAGCTGTCGATGAGAATACCATCGCCGCTGTACCTGCCGTTACCTTGCGGTGTGTACCCATTGATAGCGAGTCCGATGATGTTGTCAATTATTGTGTTATTTTCTGTACCCGTTCCACTTATGTGCACGCCACTGCCGTTATTACCGGAGATGACGTTTATTGTCGTTGTGTCGGAACTTCCTACTTGATTGTCATGCGCTCCAGAACACAGCCTGATACCATCACCACCATTACCCAGTAGGTACCGGCCACTCATTTCCAGGCCAATGATATTGCCCTCGATGATATTAAGCTCAACATCCGATCCTATCAGGGTGATGCCGTCGCCGCTGTTGGCTGAGATCAGGTTGCGGTGGCTGCTTGTAGACCCGCCAACGATATTGGCACAGGCACCGTTGCTGAGTAGAATGCCACCACCATCGTTTCCGGGACCAACATCACCGGAGATATTCGGGCCAATGTAGTTGCCGGTTATCGTGTTGGCGTACGAGCGGTCGGTGATGGTTACACCGTAACCCTCGTTGCCGGAGATTAGATTGCCTTCGCCGGTATCTGAGGTGCCGACAGAATTGTCATGGGTGTCATAGCCAAGGCGTATCCCGTTGCGGTTGCCATCCACAAGAGTGCCGTTCCCATACATGCCAATGAAACAACCGACAACGGCATTGCCGTATGCCTGTGATCCTTCGATAGCTATCGCAGCAGCCTGGTCGTTGTCAAGGCCGTTGTTGAGAAAGACGCACCGCTGTTCTGAATGTGTACCACCCACGATATTCTGTGCGCCTTCAATCACGACAGCATCGCCACGAGAGTTGCGAAACGTGAGACCCTCAACCATATTGCTATCAGAAGTAAGAATCAGCGTGTGGCTGTTAGGGGGATTGCCGGAGCCGTCAATTGTCGGATAGTCAGTGTCACCGATAATAACTGTCCCGTTGTCACCAACATAGATTGAACCAAGTTGCAGGAGAATCGGTGAGTACTCTCCGGGAACAATGATTGTGTCAGCACCTGCAAGGGTTGTAGCCTCTTCGATAGCAGCCCGAAATGTGCAACGGGCGAGAATATCCTGGGCGATGGCGTCTCCCGGATTGGCGTCATGGCTATCGACCTGAGAATTGACAACAAACGTGGCGCCGAGACTACAATCAAATGTCAGGGTCAACAGGACAACGGTACTCAGTACGACTGCCACAAGAAAGCGCCCGATCCTGTTGCCACTGAAAATCTGCATATTCATCATTTCAGTAATGTCATCTTTCGTGTTGTCGAACCCTCTGGTGTTGTCAGTCTATAGAAGTAAACACCGCTGGTTACATGCCGGCCATTACTGCTGTTGCCGTTCCACTCAACTACATGTTCTCCCTGCGCCTGCAGACCATCCACCAGCGTAGCTACATGTTGCCCCAGGATATTCAGGACTTCGAGTCTTACACGCGCCGGGGAGGACAGCGTGTATTCAATGTTAGTGAGAGGATTGAACGGGTTGGGGTAATTCTGCAGAAAGTATGGATTCTCAGGAATCAATTGAGTAATCTCGACATACGTTTCCCCCGACGAGTCCTCAAGCGCATACAAATGCACTGCCGTGCCGCCGGATGTGACGAGTGTTGTACCGTCACACGCAACCAGGTTCCCCCCGTACCCGCCATAGTTAACAAGTGCTGGCTCTGTCGTACTCAGGTCAAATACACCGAGTCCAAGACTGCCGATTGTGTAAAGCCTGTCGCCTGCGATAGAGGCGCTGGTGACATCTATAGGAAGCACCCCCAGGTGTTCGACACTCGGGGAAGTTTCAGGCGGCAACGTTATTTTGAACATGTCTCTGGAACCGAAACCAAGCAGCATGTTAGGGAGCGTATCACCCATTGTTGATAATCTGGCAGGAATCTCGACCAGGCAATTCAGGTTGTCGTAACAGCCCACGTTCCACCTGAACTCGGTCCCGAAGTGTTCGTAGAGTTGATAAACATCAAGTTGATGCCGGTCGGTCGATAAGACCAGGAAAGAATCAACCACTATGGCATCGAGAATAGTACCGAATGCATCTGTAGAAGATGCCCTCCACATGTCAGATTCAGGCGCGACAATATAGAAGTCAACAGCAGATTCCTTGATAGCAAGAAATGCACTTAGTGACTCATCCGTTTCTCCGGGGTACGGTCTGAGTGCCGAAATAGCCGACCCATCAGTTGTGGCACTGTTGACCGGCCAAAGGCTGTCTTGACTTAGTGTGAACGACAGAATGCGTTCAATATCCGGATAGACAACAAAGAACAAACTATCCATCTTAGTCATGACGCCGACACTGCCGAAACCGGTAATAGAAGCGTTCCGGACCGGGTCACCATTACTAAGATCAAACAGTTCGAGCGGGTTACTGCCACCTCCTGTGATGAGATGCTCGTTGTGCAGACAAATGCCGGCCACTGGTCCTGCTCGCGCGTAAGCGTCAGACGGTGCGGGATCGAACCAGATGCGGTCCAGATTGTACTCGCTCAATCCCCCCGAAGTGTTTGGCAACAGCAAATGGCTGTCGTGGTTCCGAACAAAGGCATCACCGTCGAAGTATTCTGAGACGTACTCCGGAAGAACGACAACCCATTCACTAAGGCTGTTTGTGCTGAAAACTTCCATCAAACCGGCTTCCGGGTCAAGTGATACGAGCAAAGTGTCTATGCAGAACACGCGGTGCGGAAGGCCAAGCAGTTGTACGCTATCAGTGATGCCCGGTTGCGGCTGCGCGTAACTGCCAAAGTAAACCTTCTGTTCGTTCTCCAGGGCGATGACTACTGATGAACCCGACTGTGAGAATGAGTGCGCCCTGCGAGGAATCCAGAGCCAGTCAAGGAAATCGCCAAACTTACCCGGTTTTGTCTTGTAGCGAAGGATTCCATTGTAGTTATCAAGTACCAGGAACCGGTTGCCTTCGCTTTCTATCTGGGTGCAGTGAATACCGATCATGCTGGAGTCGCGGTACTGCGGCTCATTGTAGTCGGTCAGTTCATATCGCTTGACACCTTCGAAACCAACGGCCAGGTACAGATTCTGTCCTGATAGCGTAAAATCGTAGAAATCGCATCCGATGTTGGCTTGCCCCAGGAGATTCACCTGGGGGAGATGAGAGACGTCAACGAAGTAAATAATATCGGCATAGCTGCGTATGGACAGGACATTACCGTCCAACTTACTCGTGAACGGTTGTGTCTCCAACTCCAGGTGCCGTACAGGTTCGTACTGCTCATTGACGGTGTTATACTCCATCACAAGCAGACCGAAATCGGTGGTCGCAAGAGCATACCCGTTTGTAACTCTCACTGAAGAGAAACTGTTCCACAGCAATGAGTAGTCCGGATAATTCGGAAACTCAGCTTGCGTGGGACTGACTGTCAGCAAGATGAAAACGAGTATGGCTACCGACGCTCTCATTTCAGCAACACCATCTTCCTCACGGATTCGTGATCACCGGTCTTCAGGCGGTACAAGTACACTCCGGAAGCATACTGTGAGCCATCGAATTCAGCAGTGTAGTGACCGGCAGGCAGATCTCCGTCGACCAGAGTGGTCACACGTCGTCCGAGAATGTTGAAGACCTCCAACGTTGCGTGCGTTCTCGCGGGAACATCAAAGGCGATAATTGTGGTCGGATTGAACGGGTTCGGGTAGTTCTGTTGAAGGCTGAACTCGTGAGGAATGTTGTTTTCGAGTTCTTCATCAACAGCAGTTGGATCGCTCTGAACCGGGTATAGGTTGCTGTTGAGGTTATCTTGAAGCAGTCGCCCGCGGTTGGCGCCGTTGTTGGCAGGGGCGTCAAAGTTCCAGACATAGACAATGCTGCCCTCACTGACCACTACCAGCTCTACCAGGCCGTCAGCATCAATATCATCCACCATCGGTGTGTACGGTGTCGAAAAAACAGTGCTGGGTGAGGTCGGCGTGGCTACCGGCCAGCCCGGTATCGGCGAGAGAGTGTAATCCAGAATGTGTATCTGCTCCCGACCCGTATTGGGGAAGAAGTAACCCGAACGTATTATAACCTCGGGATGTTCATCACCTGTCAGATTGGCTACGATTGCCGTGCCGAATGTTGTCGGCAGAGTGTGAGCCTCGCCGGGTGGTCGCCCCTCGTGCGAGACGTATGGTGAGCCATCGGCTCTGAAAACATACAGTGTGCCCAGGTCGAAATCGAAGAAAGTGCAAATAACTTCCAGTGATCCATCCAGATCAAGGTCAGTCACCATCGGATATGAACCTCGCCAGCCGCCAAGATCCGGCAACCGGACTGGCCATCCCTCAAGGTCATCAACGCCGTGTGTTTTGGCCCAGAGAGTACGAGTGTACGTGGAATCATAACCGCAAGTAATGATCTCAGGCAGACCGTCTCCGTTTAGATCCGCGAGGACAGAGCCGTAGACTACATTGGCCACGAGAACGTGGGGGAGAGGGCGGTCCCAGGCCGGTAGACCTGTTCGTCCTTCAAAAACCGCGACACCCGCTCGCCCTCTGAGTGCGGAATACGTAACGACAACTTCGTTACGGCTGTCACCGTCAAGGTCAACGCCGCTCACCGAGTTGCCGCCCCAGAAATACGAGACATACGGGCGGCTGTTGAACGATGCAAACCATCCCTCCAGCGAGTAGAAGTATGGTGATCCGTCAAACTCGTATGCCATCACATGGCCATCTTCATTGACGATAACGATAGCAGAGTCTTCCCAGGCGTTCAGTCCGGTGACCGTAGGGTTCGGGAACCCGTATCCGCGTCTCCCTGTCTTACAATTGACCGGCCAGCCGGGGACAAGACTGCCATCATGGTTGAATACATAGATTCCGTTTTCTCCGGTGCAGATGATCTCTTTTTCGCCATCGCGGTCAACGTCATACACAGCAGGAATGCAGCGTAAATCTGTCTCCGGCAGCGCCGGGAAGGAATCCAGCGGTTCACCGTTGGAATGGAAGACATTCAGTCCGGACCATGTGCCGACAATAATCTCCTTCTGGCCGTCATTGTCCAGGTCAGCACAGGCCGCGCTCAGAGCGGCGCGTCCGGTGAGATCGCGTGGCCACCCATCCGCAAACGCTGAAGCCAGCACAAAGTTGATGCTATCGATTACCAGGTTCTCATGGAAGTAGCCGTATAGATAAAGTGTATAGTCACCGATATCGATGCCGGAGGCATTCCAGCTAAAGATCAACGAATCGAAATACTCTCCTGTCGTTTCATGCAACAGAACAAGCGGACCGCCGGAGTATCGATAGTATATTGCAGCGGAGTCAAGGTCTTGTCCCTGGATTGACCCTTCTATTGGTACATTGTACGTGTACTCTACTCCCTCCTCGGGGGACGTGATCTCAAGACACTGCTCGGATACGAGAACAATGGTAACGAAGCGTTCAACTCCGTAGTTGTCCGTCAGGCGAAAGGTAATGTGTCCGTTCGTGCCGGGAAGTGACAGGGTGTGCAGCACTGAATCGGTTGGTAAGCTGCTACCGCTGGCAAGTTCTTGCCAGTTGTCAGGGTCAGTGGCTGAAGAGAATGCCAGCTCCCAGCCGCCCACGTAGCCGCCTATCGGAGCGGCCTTGATGGTGACCTGCCCCACATATCTGTTCCGAGGAATCGGTTCCACAAAGTAGATGCCACCGAAGTCAGCAAGCACGAGCGAGTTGCGAACATGCAGATGCCCGTATCCACTGATGCTGTCCGGACCTGGCAGGCTATCTCCGACATTAAGCGGGTCCAGCATATCCGTCGCGCCCATTCGAAGCATTGTCTCCAACTGGTCAAGTGTCAGATCGGGACGCAGCGACCACAGGGTTGCCGCCGCTCCGGCTGCAACAGGTGCGGCCATGGAAGTCCCCCCTGCGAGGTAGTACAAAGAGTCTTCGCCGATGATGTGCACATTTGGTTCGCCGGTGGCCTCATACATATCCGTGCCGATTGCACGCAGCGAGAGAATGTGTTCGCCCGGAGCAACCACGTCGATGTGCTCTCCCCAGGTGCTGAACCAGGTTATATATCCACTTGAGTTCGATGCGGCGACTGCGAAGGCATCCTCGAAGGCTGCGGGATACATCAGGTGATTACCACCCGTGTTGCCGGCTGCGATGCTGACGAACACGCCGTTGGCACGAGCGAACTCCAACGCTTCCTGGAGCACCCGGGCATCAAATTGAGTTCCCCAGCTAACGTTGATCACATCCGCACCGGCTACTACGGCATAGACAATACCCATCGCTCCGATCACGCTGGATGCGTTAGGACGCACTTTTACGGCCATGATTTCGGCTCCGGGTGTCATTCCCGCAATACCTACGCCGTCGATATTGGAAGCGATGATCCCTGCGATGTGTGTCCCATGTCCGATTATGTCGGTAGGGTCATTGTCGGGTACAGGGTCGTAGTACGTCGGGATATCACCGGAGACGTCAAAGCCCAGGGTGTCATCTATAAACCCGTTGTGATCATCATCCAGGCCGTTGTTCGGTATCTCGTCGGGATTTTTCCAGAATCTGCCTTGAAGTTCCGGATGCTCCGTGTCAACACCGGAATCGACAATCGCTACCACGACACTTGTGGTTGATGCTGGTGGGTGTTCGTAATAGTATCCAATACCGGCGTCGTTGCCGGGAGTGCCATGCTCCAGCTTCAGAGTATCATTGTAATACCCCTCAATGCGTTCTACTGCAAAGTAGTCCTGGCCGGTGTTGTTGAGATACCACTGGTAACCAAACAGGGGATCGGAAGGATAGTCGAAAAACTCAAGAACGTAAACCGGCTCCAGGTACTCAATGTTCTGAGATCCCACAATGGCTTCGATATCAGCAACACTGATCGTTGTATCTTCGGACTGAAGCACCAATACTCGATCCCAGGCTTCACCACCGACAAAGCGATGATTCACCTGAAGTTTGGATGGTTCTATCAGCCGTTTGTCATCCCCCAGGTTTTTCTTTATGACTGTTCTGTCAGCCGAGGACGTCAGCTTAACTACGAAACTGCCTGGAATTACCTGCTCGGAGTAGTCTTCAGCGTAACATAATCCGGCACCGACCACAATCAGCAGTCCTGTCGTCAGCCATGTGCGAAGTATGTTCCGCAAGATTACCATTCTAGGTTATGCAGGCCAAAAGCGTGAAGAGTATCCTGAACTCATTGTGCCTGTCGCGACATCGAGTAGATTCGGTAGGTCGGAACCCCTGCGGTTCCGACAACAACAGGGGCGGGACCCCTTTGTGATCCTGCCAATAATCATCAATAATTCGGAGTCCCATCGCAACTCGGTAGAAAGTGCGCCGGGTTCACAAACAAAGCGTCAATCAACACCGACAGATCAGCTCCATCGATTGTCAACGGGTCTTCAACAGGTCTGCCGGGGGCGCTGAAATCAACGTCGGCCTCATCAAGGCAGATGCCATCCCAGCCATTCGTCGGGTCAATGAACAGTCCGTTTATCATCAGCGACAAGTCAGCACCGTCATAATTGAAGCCTATTTCCCCACTGCTCTGATCAAGATCACCAACCGAAGGCGGAAGGCAGCAACCACTGCCAAAGCCGCCATTGATGATCTCTGGCGTATACATGCCGGGATACGTTGTAAACCCTGGTTCCCAGATAATGTAGCCTTCGATATCTACCGGGCAACCACCGCTGCCACCATCAACACTGAACCAAATACTGAGTACCGGACCGTCTCCGGGAGCGAGGTAGGGTTGCGAACCGCTATTTGAGCAGGTGAGCTCCCAGGTACATCGATTATCGCCGGGCCAGTCGTTGAGCTGGGTCTTTAATTCAAAATAGTCCGTGCGAAGTCCCGTGGTTACCACGGAATCCTTGGTGATGAGCAGAGGACCATCAGCCCAGTGGAACGGTATGGTCAGGGTTTTGAGTTCCAGGTAATTGTGCACATTGATGTCCACGCGAACGTCCTGCCCCACAGCACCGGAGACTTCCGCAACCTTCATAGTGTCTGCATAGGCGGAGATCAGGTGGGGGTAATCTCGCTGGTAACTGTCACCTGAGGTGTGAAGATCAACTGTAATTGTCCTGTGGCCAGGATCGGCAAACGTATGGAACGGCGACTGCTCGTGTGAGATCTCTCCTTCGTCGAAATCCCAGTCCCAACTGGTCGGCGTCTTGTGAGTAATAGCATCGAACTGTACCTCGAGCGGAGCCGGTCCAAAAACCTCTTCGGGGGTTATATTGAATGGTATAACCCAACTGTCGAGAGCGTCATCCAGCCAGCAGCGCATTCTCCCTCCCTGTTGAGGCGTGAACATGGTACGACATTCGTTCGGAGTATAGCCCATGTAGTTCTCCGGCATGGTATATCCATAGGGGAGTTGGTCACCGCAGGTGGAGTTGCCTCCCGCGTCCCCGCACCACTCGACCAACGGAGTTGGAGGTGTGTCCTCACAGAGATCCCCACGCATGTCCGGGTTCGGGCAGCCGGGGTACTCACCACAAGTACCGCAGGGGCCGCCCTGAGAGCCGACTTCTGTCACACCGTGGAAAGGATGCCACAGTCCAAAACAGTGTCCCACTTCATGAGGGAAAGTACTGCTCAAACCATATTCCCAGTGGAAATGTCCCATGATAACGCCGCCTGTAGAGCTCTGTGCATTAGGGCTCCACGGAAATGTACCGTACGAGTAATTGAACGTGACCTCGGTAGCCCATACATTCAAATACAATCCCGCGTTCCACGCGGTGTTGTTCTTTAGTGTATTCTGTTCGTTTTCGTCAAGAATCCGCCACTGACTTGAGTTGATCTGATCGACTTCAGCAAGAAACTGGATTCGCCACGGAGCATAAGCTGCGTTGAGGTTGTCGATTTGAGCCCATGTTTCGGCTGAATCGGTAATCACGTTACTGCCGTCGTCTTCAGCAAGAACATGAACTACCAGCCGGACGTACATGATTGCGTCATCGACTTCAGGAATCCAGGGGTCTCGCCATATTGGATAATCACAGGAGCCTTCCGCCGCACAGTCCTTTGATACTTTTCCGTAATATTCTAACTGTGTTTGCTCCCAGATTTTCATGGTTCCACACCAGTCGCTGCCGGCTTCGATTTTCTCATGTCCGGCATCTGCGAACACCGCTCCAGCCATGAGCGAGAGTAAGATCACAAATACTGCCAGGACCGGCAAAGGCGTAACGTTGATAGACTTAACCATAATAGACAGGTCCTTTCCTTTACTTATCTGCAAGTTCTATATTTCAGGCAGGGACTATTCTATGTTAGAACATGTGCACGCTGTGAATAGTTCACCCAAATATAAGCAGATTAACGACTTTGGCAAGTGGTTTTTGCCAAAACCGCGAGGTAGGGAAGCATGGGACAGGTCGTTTTCTCCGCGCAGGTACTGCGATAGCCGGTCTCTCCGTTTACCCTTCGTCGGATCTTTTACTGGCTCTTCGTTTGTCGAGCGTTCCCGTCGCACCTCGGAAGGTTCCGCGTGGGATCAATAAAAAGGAAATCAATCATCAAGGTCAGATCGCGACCGTCGATCTGACGGGCATCAAAGCACGGCCGACCACAACTGAAATCCAGATCGGCCTCATCAAGACAAACGCCGTCAAACCCGTGGTGAGGATCAATGAACAGCCCATCAATCATGAGTGCCAAATCGGCTCCATCAGACGGCGGGACACAGCAACTCTCACCCAATACTACCGGGATCACAGCAGTGGGAGGTTGCTTTCTGGCGCTGTGATTTCTCACTATCAGGGTACGGTGATCCGTCGGAGGATAACCCGCCGGTCGTATCCTCATCAGCCGTGGCATACTTGAAGGCGAGAGGGAGAAATGCAGATCGGCAACTTTGATAGCAGTATTTCCGGTCTGCTGGCTCCGCAGGAAAAAGGCTCCACGGGAACGCGCAGTATCGACAAGTGTATCATTGCCATTTACAACAGTAATCGAGTCAAGATGAGCAAACGGCACTGAGCAACCATACCTAAAGACAAACGAAAGGTAGCTACCGCTCACTCCAGGGGAACTTGCCGTCTTGAGCCAGACTTCAACCGCCCACTCGTCAACGTCAGGCGGCACAAGTACGTTCCGCACGAACACTGTGTCAGAAGACACCGGGAAGGCCGTGTCTGGGGAAATGGAGCAGTTTACGTCAAAACCGGGAAAGATAAAGAGTGAATACATTAGTCTTTGGAGGTCACCAACAGTAACTCCTGGCACCTCATCGATATCAGCCAGTACTCGCTGTGGATAGGGTATTGGGCGAGGTCTACCAAACAGATAATCAATCAACGTTGACAGATCGGCGCCATCGATACAGTGGTCTAAGTTGATATCACCACAGCGCAGGTCACAGAGACCCGGTTCGCACTTTGATCGGTCGCCAAAATACACTCCCCCCATTTCGTAGCAGTCGGCGTGCGTTTCTCTGGTGCAGCCGTCGTCATGACAACAAGCGCCTTTTCTGGCCAGAGCACAATCCGGTAGAACAGCGAAACTGGTAACCAGAACCCCTATCACATAGTACCAGTGTATTTTTCTCAACTCTGATCTCCCCAAAGGGTCTGTAATGCTGACTCACTAAGATAGTCAATGAAGCTGACAAAGTCAAGGATGTTGCGAGTTTACAAGCTATTATTGATTGCGCGGCAGCAATTCTGTAGCATATTGCTTCTATGATTGAGCAGCCGAAAGCCTACACCATTTCCGCCGTCACGCGGATGATCAAGACCTCCATGGAAGAGCAGTTTAGCCAAATCTGGGTGGAAGGAGAAATATCCAACTACCACCACCATTCGTCCGGACATCGCTATATCACGCTCAAAGATGACCGCGCCGTACTTAAGGTCGTTATGTGGCGCTCGGTGGGGGAGTATCTGAAGTTTGAACCTGAGAACGGACAGAAAGTGCTCGCTTTCGGCGACATCACGATCTACGAGAAAGGCGGCCAGTACCAACTCAATTGTCGCAAACTGGTGCCGGTCGGTGTGGGTGAACTTGAACTGGCATTCCGGCAGTTGCATGAGAAGCTGGCAGCCGAAGGGCTGTTCGACGAAGACTGCAAACAGGTGCTTCCGGCATATCCTCAGAGGATTGGTATTGTCACATCCCCGACCGGGGCGGCTATCAGGGACATCATCCAGATAGCACAGCGTCGCAATCCATCGGTGCAGTTGATCGTCTACCCGGCCAAAGTTCAGGGTGATGGGGCCGAGGAGACAATCGCAGCCGGGATAGAATACTTCAACTCGCGCGATGATATCGATATCATCATTGTGGGCAGAGGTGGCGGTTCACTCGAAGACCTCTGGCCGTTTAATACTGAAACCACTGTGCGGGTAATTGCGGCATCATCCGTGCCGGTTGTTTCTGCCGTGGGGCATGAAATCGATATTACCCTCTCAGACCTGGCCGCGGACCTTCGCGCTCCCACGCCATCGGCAGCCGCGGAACTTACTGTCTGGTCTCTCGATGAGTTTACCGATCGGATCAACGATCTTGTGAGTCTACAGGCTAATCTCCTGAATTCGCAACTTGGGCAGGCCAGGGAAGAACTTGCGGGTATACAAAACAGGCCTGTTTTTGTGCGTCCTCTGGATATCATCAATCAGTACCGCCAGCAGCTTGACGGCAGCCACCGGCTGCTTCTGGCCGCCGGAAAAAACCGTTTGGAGCGGTATCGAAATAGCTTATCTTTAAGTTTGTCCCGTTTTGAGATTCTGTCACCACTGAAGACTCTCGCGCGGGGTTACACTGTAACCCGGACATCTGACAATGGCAAGCTGGTCAGGTCCCGCAGGGATGTTACAGCAGGCGACAAACTGGAGACGGTACTGACAGACGGTCGTTTGATGTCGGTCGTGGAAGAAATCAGCGACGAGCGGTAGAAGATTATGGCAGTGAAAAAGAAACCAGAAGACTATGAGTCCGCGATGACCCGGCTTGAGGAAATCACCGAACAACTCGAATCCGGTGAGCTAAAGCTGGAGAAGGCTATCGATCTGTACACGGAAGGACTGGGGATCGCGAAATTCTGTAATGAGAAGCTGACCCAGGCTGAGGAAAAAATCAAGATCATTGCGCAGAAAGACGGACTTACTGTTGAGAAAGATTTCGACGAGGGAGAGAACTGATAGTGACTCCGGCTGCTGCCATAGATGGTCACCAGTATATGGTTGATATCCGTAAGTTGACTGACCGCCTGCTTGAGGAATTCATTCCTTCGGACGACCGTGAGCCCCGGTCACTCCATAAGGCAATGCGCTACTCAGTCATGGCCGGGGGCAAACGCTTGCGCCCGATTCTGGCCCTGTCCGCCTATGAGTATTGCGGCGGTGACGCTGAACAGGCACCGGATACTATTCACCGAGCTATGGCCGCTCTGGAAATGG
>QNAF01000048.1 GCA_003641405.1 Candidatus Zixiibacteriota bacterium
GAACGGCACCAGCTTCGTATTTTCAAATCCGGGTGGTGCTGGTCCGACTGCCGGCGGTGCCGCTGACTCTGCTGGAGTCCTTTACGGGACCGTGGCGATGTTCTCTGGTCTACCGGGTGGCTATGCAGGCGACCTGACAACCTTGGAATTCCAGTCATTTAAGGCTGACGAAGGCAAGTTCATCTGCCTTGCGAAGAGCGACGTGGGTGTTCCGGGTGGATCCTGGGGTTGGTGGAACGCCGGTTGTGGCGCTATCATCCCAGACTGGACCGATGATTTCTGCTATGAAATCAAGCAGATTCCGAACCTGCCTCCGGAAGTAACTCCGGTTGCCGCTTTCGCTATCTCACACTGTGATGATTATTCATTGCAGTTTGCTGCAACTGATACCGAAACCGATCCGATCGTTGAGTTCGAAATGAACCCTGACGATGGTTCTATGGGCACGATAACTGCCGCTGGATTCTGGGAGTATGACCACACTCTCATGCCTCAGTCTGCAGCAGTGATCTCCATTGACGTCCGTGCGCGCGACGATGTCGGTAGCGCTCACTGGGGGCCTTGGGAAACTATCGAGTTCGAAATCACCAACGATGCCCCGACAATCGTTTGCCCGGCTGACCAATTCGCGACGGCTGGCTCTGTGTACGATTGGCCCTTCACTATTGGTGATGACTGTGACGGTATGTCAGTGGCTATCAACCCGTCGGTTGATGACATGAGCATCGTGGGTGGCAATGTTCACTATGAGCCGACCGCGGCTGCTGCTGGACCTCTTGGATTCGATGTTACACTTGAAGTCTTTGATGGTGAAAAAACTGTACCATGCACTTTCCATGTTACAGTTAGCGAAGGTTCTCCGTACGGCGTTGAGATCATGAAGATCCCGAACCAGTACCAGAACCAGTTCACCGAAGTCGGCGTTGTGCTGCACGGTGTGTTGCCGGATGCCGGTATTGGTGGTTTTGACTTCCTGGTCGCCTACGACGCTTCCGCGCTGGCCTTCCAGCAGGCGATCGTGGACTTTGAGACCATGCCGTACTGCCCGTTCGACGGACTTGAGTACACTGGCGAAATCGGCAGTCTGTACGACCTCTGTGGCTGGGAGTACTTCACCTACCGCTTTGGTCCCTATGGCAACTGTGGCAATGGCTGCCCGAGCGGCCTGCTTCGTGTCATCGGTATGGCCGAGACCAACAATGGTCCGAACCATCCCCTTGAAGCCTGTATGAACGGTGACTATGGCTACTGGCCCGATGCTGATATGCCGGTTGCCATGTTCAAGATGAAGTTCCTGGTCAGCAATGACCGTAACTTGAACTGTCAGTTTGTGCCGATTCGTTTCTTCTGGATCGAGTGCGGTGACAATGCCATCTCGAGCTACGAAGGTGATCGTCTGTTCGTCGAGAACAAGGTCTTTGACTTCATGAATTCTCCTGAGACACAGTACTGCGACAAGTTCGCGGGTGCTGGTATTCAGGGTGATGCTGACTTCCCGACCTATATTGGTTGGCAGCCTGCTGAGTGCCCATGCATTCCTCCGACCTGCAAGGTTGAGCCAGAAGAGATGATCGACTTCCAGAATGGTGGCGTGGACATCGTTTGTTCTGATTCCATCGATGCTCCTGGTGACATCAACATGAACGCTATTCCTTACGAAATCGCTGATGCTGTTATGTTCACCAACTACTTCATCGTTGGCCTGACGGCATTTGGCCCGACTCCTGAAAACCATCAGGAAGGTTCGATTGCGGCATCCGACTGCAATAAAGACGGTATTCCGCTCACGGTTGCTGATCTGGTTTACTTGATTCGTGTCGTCGTTGGCGATGCCCTTCCGTATGCCAAGACCAGCCCGATCGCTGCTACTTTCCATCACGAGAATGGTGTGATGAACATCAACTCCGAGATGGGTGCTGCCTATATCGTGTTTGAAGGCTCCGTGACTCCTGAGTTGCTGGTTGATAACATGACGATGCAGTACAGCGTGCGTGGTAACCAGACTCACGTTCTGGTTTTCAGCACCGAAGCCAACCAGACGTTCGAAGGTAACTTCCTCCGCGCCGATGGCCAGCTCGCAAGCGTTGAGTTTGCGACCTACGAAGGCCAGCCGGTCGCCGCGAAGAACGTTCCTACGAGCTTCAGCGTTGAGCAGAACTACCCGAACCCGTTCAACCCGACCACAACTTTTGCCTGGAATATGCCTCAGGCTGGTGACTGGACTGTGTCCATCTACAACATCACCGGTCAGCTGGTTGAGACCTCCAATGGTCATTCCGAGGCTGGTCAGGTTTCGTATGAGTTCAATGCGTCCGGTATTGCTTCTGGTATCTACTTCTATAAGGTAGTCGCCGGTGACAACACCGAGACCAAGAAGATGGTGTTCTTGAAGTAAGAACCCTTGTCTTCGTTTTTTGTATCCCTGGAGAGGTTTATCCCTCTCCGGGGGTGCTTATTGTTTTCAGAAAAGGAGATACGCTATCGAAGAGTAGCTATCGAAAGAAATGACACCCGCAAGAAATGCAGGAGTGAGGATGATGATAACCGCGTTTTCGGCAAGGAATAGAACAAAGCCAGAATCTGGGGTTGTCTTTTTTTGTTTAGCACCGGTTCGAGCAACAGACTCGGGAGTGCCTATGCAATCTTCTGCAGGGCTGCGTGAACTTGCAGATCAACATCTGCAGCTGCAAGTTATCTCACTGCGCTACCCATCATCAGATACCGGGAGAGCTTGATCGCTTAAACGTTAACGAAGTAAGAAGAAGTAAGTTCAGAGAAGCGGTAAGCCTTTGGTGTATCTCGTCTTAAACGGACTTAACAAGAGACACTGAACGACAAAGAGTTCTGGAAGGGTTTCGCAAAGGAATGGCGGAACAACTTCTACCATAAAGTGGATTCCGGTCTGGTTATTGCTCAGATGGGTCCGGACAGTAGTCCGTGATGGAAGCTATGATTATGATGTACAAGAAACTCAGAAATTTGCTGATCCTGCTGGCGGCCATAATGGTGGCTGGTTCGGCTTCAGCCCAGTCAGATGAGTACGGGGCTTTAGATGCCGTCTATATTGACTCGGTTGAAGCCGGCCCAGGCGAGGATGTCCCGGTCAAGTTCAACGTACTTAATGATGAGACGCTCAGTTTTGTCTCGATCCCTGTTGTATATGACCCGGAGATTCTTACGCTCAAGTCAATCAGTTTTGCAGACTCTCGTGCCGAGTATTTTAACACTAAGCTCCATACTCCCAACGACATAAGTGAGATCAACGGGCATTTCGTTGTGGCTCTGATCCAGATATTTGAAGACCCTATTCCGGTAGGCGATGGTCTGATGTTCACGGCGCTTTTTGAGGTTTCAGCCTCGGCTGTCGCAGGAACAGTGGCCATTATTGATAGTCTTTTCTACCCACCGGGTGGCGAGCTGCTTCTGGTTGAGACATCCAGTTCCGGGCAGATTCGACCCCGTTTCGAGGCAGGCAGAGTAGTGATTGGCGCTGACAACCGCGCCCCCGAATTTGCCATCACTCCTGATGTGTATGTGCTGGAAGGAGATAGTCTCGATTTATCAGTTATAGTGATTGACCCGGATCAGGATGATTTGACGGTGGCTACTACAGCGAAACCATCCGGAGCAGTTTTTGTCGATAATGGCGACGGGACGGCGCGCATTTCCTGGCTACCCAATTTTGTAGGTCCAAACTCGGCTGACGGCTCCCCATTCAC
Organism: Candidatus Zixiibacteriota bacterium; assembly: GCA_003641405.1. Lineage (GTDB taxonomy): Bacteria > Zixibacteria > MSB-5A5 > GN15 > FEB-12 > B22-G1. Next base: position 3,720 of record QNAF01000048.1, read on the forward strand.
GGTCGGTTTCTGGGCATCTGATGGGGATCTTTCCTGTGAGCAGCAGCTCCTTGTCAACGTGATCAACAATAACCGACCTCCGATCATCACGGCACCGGAGTCTGTCGGTGTTGAAGCTGGCGAGTTGCTGGAGTTCTCGGTATCAGCAATTGATCCGGACTTTGAAGATGTCGTCTGGACCGTCACCGGTTTACCGGAAGGTGCCACGTTTGACGGGGGAAACCCCGGTCAATTCCTCTGGCAGACCAGTCTGACCGACAGTGGGTCATTCAATATCGAAGTCATCTCGACCGACCCTCACGGGTTGGCTGATACCATTAACATAGATTGCGCAATCCAGGCGGTAGCGCACTATGCTTTGTCCCTTGACACTGTCGAGGCGTTCCCTAATGAAGATGTCGTTTTCAACTTAATGCTGGATAACAAGTTCCCGGTCGCCTCGTTCAATATCCTGTTTAACTACGATCCGAGCGCATTGTCGCTCCTTTCGCTGACCAACGAAGACACCCGCGCGGCATCGTTTGAGTACTACGTGGTGCGCGACAACGAGAACGGCGTGGCTGGTGATGTGCGTATACTGGGTATTGCCGATATGAGCGGTGCCGGCGCACTTGAACCAGGCGATGGCCCCATTGGTCTCTGCCGCCTGCATACCTCCGGCAATCTGGCCTTCGCAGGTATGAGCATACCAGTACATTTCCGTTTTCATGACGCTCCCACCAATGATGACAACACGCTGACTGATAGTATCGGTAACAAGATTGATCAGGAAGACATCGAGTACAGCAACGGATATGTTGCAATTCATGACATGGAAGATATCACCATTGGTGATATCAACCTGAACGGGTTAGCCGCGGAGATCGGCGATGTCATCTATTTCACAAATCACTTCATCAATCCCTTTCTATACAGTTTTAACGCCTTGCAGTATGCCAATTCAGATGTTAACCAGGATAACCTTGCTGCCACAATCAGCGACCTGGTGGCGTTGATTAACTGGGTTGTCAGTGGATCACCGGTCGCGAAATCAGCAGGTACAGCTGAACTCAGCGCTATGGTACTGACAGAACAGGATCACGAAACGATGATTCTCAGTTGTGATGCCGATTTTGACATGGGGGCGGCTCTCGTCGTACTTGAAGCCAACGCAGACCTTGATAATGTTGTCATACACAATCTGCGCAGCGATATGACTCTCGATTGTCGCCAGGATGAGAACGCGCTACGCATCTTGCTGTATTCACTTGAAGGCAACACGGTTCCGTCTGGAGTGAACGAGCTGTTTTCGATTGAATGTGTTGAGAACCTTGAAATAACGCAGATAGAAATGGGCAGCGCCGACGGAAAGCCTGTCCTTGTACATAGAACAGAGGCCGGAGGCAGTTTGCCGTCTGGTTATGCATTGGAACAAAACTACCCTAACCCGTTTAACCCGGAGACCGAGATCAGTTTCAGTTTACCTGTCTCAGGGCATGCTCGGCTGGATGTCTACAACATTGCCGGTCGCAAGGTAGCGACTCTTGTGGACGAACAGCTTGAGGCAGGCCACCACTCGGTTACCTGGGACGGTAGGAATCACTCCGGGCTGGCAGTGTCCAGCGGGATCTACCTTTATCGCCTGCAGGCAGGCGAGTTCGGTGAGACTCGCAAGATGATGCTGCTGAAGTGATCGGTGTGGGAATTTGACATGAAAAAAAGTAGTTCTAAACATATAGAGGTCGCGATGCGATTCGTGAAAATCTCGCTTCTTTGTCTATCGGCCGTTCTGATATTGTCGAGCCCTTCGTTTGCTCAGCATATTGGCTGCGATGACCTGATCAAGTCCTCCGGTGATTCTCTCCGGGTCCCCTTCTTTGAGGGTAGACCAGGGGATACGGTCCTGATGCCGTTGATATTGAAAAACGACTCGATCTGTACGGCTTTTCAGTTCCTCATCGAATTCGACACAGCCTGGCTGACCCCGGTGTTTATTAAAGACTCGGCGTGCGCCGAGGCTGACTCACTTGGAGAGTGCATCGACTGGAATATCGACTCGAGTTTCATTGACCATCTCATATCAGGGCGGTTCGTTAGAGACTCAGTGTACCCAGGACCGTTTGGCAATATCACTGACACGGTCACCAAGTTCCAGGCGCTTCTCTTCCAGGAGCACGAGAACATCGTGGCGGGTAACTTCCTGCCGAACTTTGAAGACTTTGACAGTCTTCCGCCGGGCAGCGACACAATTTTTTATCTCAAGTTCATCGCAGATAGTGCCATGCCGCATGAGCAGTTGGCGGAGTTTACGTTTTTCGAGGAAGACATCTACACTGTAGATGAATCGGTCTACCCACCGGAGACAACCTGGTACAATGGTTGCAATGAGTCGCAGATGACCGTGGCGTGGGAGGTTGTTCCGGACTCAACAGAAAACTACCAGTTCTATCCAACGACACAAGGTGCATTCCCCTATTATTTTAGAGCGGATACCGGCTATGTCGATACTGCGACTGTGCTTCCAACCGTAAACTTCGCGGCGAGTCCGTCCACGATCGACTACGGACAGAGCACAAGCCTTATCTGGACATCAGCCAATGCTGACTCAGTTGTGATTCTCGATGGCGCCAGCGTGCGATTGACGCATGCCGCGAATGGTCAGACGGCGGGATCAATCCCGCTATCCGGGTTGTCCATAGGTACACACAATTATATGGCTACAGCCTACGGTGAGGGCAACACAGCCGTTGGCTACGCCACGGTCACCGTTCAGGATCCTGGTGGGGGTGATGGCCCGGTTATCACGATAACAGGCAACCAGACGAATTACAGCCAGGGGGAGTTGATTAGTTTCACTGTAAGGGCAACCAATACGAATTCATCACAGATTACTCTCTCCGCCTCATCACTGCCTGCCAATGCCAGTTTCGGCACGGGAGGTCAGGTAATCGGTTTCACTCCGCTCAGTGGAACCTTTGGTTGGACTCCTGATCTGAGTCAGGAAGGGTCGTTTACGATTCAATTCGTAGCTGCGGACGCCGACGGTACGTCATATTCCAGCGCCTATTTACAGATCGAAGCGCTCCCATACGATCGGCTGTACTCTACGTCCACGCAGGGTAATCAACCGACCGGTGGACTCCCTGGCGCCGGAGGCGTTGCGTTCCCGATAGATCTCGTTACAGCCCAGACTGTCTATGGTATTCAGTTTGATATGCTGTACCCGCATTCGGTAATCAGGGTGGATTCTTTTACCACCAGTGTGCGCATACCGGACTACGTTGTGTATGACAATATCGGTGTGACTCCCGGCGAGATCAGAGTTGTAACATTCGGCCTCAACAACGAACCCGTTTTGGATACTAACACGACCGCTGTTCTCTATGCGATAATGACTCTTGACTCGGCCGCAGTTCCCTGGGATGACCACCCGATCTATCTTGAGGATGGTCGCGAGTCGATCAACCCCGATCCGGGTGTCGGATCACTCCCGCTAATTACTGATTCGGGAATTGTTCAGATCGACAGGTACGGTGATGTTAACCTCGATAAGATCATCGACGTCGCTGACGTCGTCAACATAGTCGCGTATATTATCGGCAATTTCGATCTCACGGTGCGGCAATTTGCAACCGCCGATATTATTACCAACGACGAGGTCAATGTTTTTGACCTGGTGGCGGATATCAATTTCATCTACGATATCCTTCCGTCGCCATCTCCCTCGCCGGTTGTACCCGGAGCGGAAGCAGTTATGTCTCTTGCGTATGGTGACCTTGCCGAAGGTTCATCCGATCTCCTGACTGTCTCCTCAGAGATTCCCGAGCAGGTAGCAGGCGTGCAGCTTGAATTGAACTATAACCCATCCGCGGTTATGCTCGGTACTCCAAGATTAACACAGCATAACGAGAAGTTCATTCTGCAGTCGAAGGATGATGGTGATGGCCACCTGAAGCTGTTGCTCTATCATATGGCGCCGTTCAAGTCCGACGAGTTGATTCAAGCCGGAGTGGTTGAGCTCGTAGATATACCAATAACAGCACGTACTGACATCTCAGCGGGCGACAAAACCACTATCAGACTTACCGAGGCACTGCTGGCTACAGCCGAAGCTGCATCGATTGCAGTTACAGGCGTTGACAATCCAATCCTCCCCAGCAGTTTCTCACTCCACCAAAACTACCCGAACCCGTTCAACCCGACGACAACAATCTCATTTTATGTCGGTGTCCCGCCAAACGGTGCCGGACAGCGACACGTAAACCTTCGTGTCTTTAACATCCTTGGTCAGGAAGTTAAGATGCTGGCAGACGAGTCAATGGCGACCGGCCAGGAATACGATGTGGTCTGGGATGCCACCGATGCATATGGGCAACGGATAGCCAGCGGAGTCTATCTCTACAGGCTGGAGATGGGCGATGAATCTGAAACCAAGAAGATGTTGTTCTTGAAGTAAACACCGGGAGAATTGAATAAATGAACTGGACGAAAACAGTAATTCTCGCAGCCGCGCTTTTGATTGCGTTTACCGGTGTGTCATCTGCCCAGATAGCGCCGGTCTTAGCTCCAATTGGCGATCAGTCAGTTGACGAGAACGCCAATCTTAACTTTGGTGTCTCAGCGACAGATGCTGATGCTACCACACCGACACTGACAACCTCAACTTTGCCGACCGGCGCTACGTTCAGCGATCTTGGTGACGGAACCGGTACATTTGACTGGACTCCGGACTTTACTCAGTCCGGCCCTTATCCGATCACATTCTACGCTACTGACGGCGTTGACACAGATTCTGAACTGGTGACGATCACAGTTAACAACGTCAACCAGGCTCCTATTCTGGCGGCAATTGGTGATCGTCCGGTTGATGAGAACGCTAACTTGAACTTCGGCATTTCAGCTTCAGATGCTGACGGCACTGACCCGACACTGACAACATCAATTTTGCCGACCGGCGCCACGTTCACTGATCTTGGTGGCGGCAGTGGTACATTCGACTGGACTCCGGACTTTACTCAGTCCGGCTCTTACCCGATCACATTCTATGCTACTGACGGCGTTGACACAGATTCCGAACTGGTGACGATCACGGTCAATAATGTCAACCAGGCACCGGTTCTGGCAGCGATTGGTGATCGGCCAGTTGATGAGAACTCTAACTTGAACTTTGGTGTTTCAGCTTCAGATGCTGACGGTACTGACCCGACATTGACAACTTCAACTTTACCGACCGGCGCTACGTTCAGTGATCTTGGTGGTGGCACCGGGACATTTGACTGGACTCCGGACTATACGCAGTCCGGCTCTTATCCGGTCACATTCTATGCTACTGACGGTGTAGACACAGATTCCGAACTGGTAACGATCACAGTTAACAACGTCAACCAGGCTCCTATTCTCGCGGCAATTGGTGATCGGCCAGTTGATGAGAACTCTAACTTGAACTTTGGTGTCTCAGCTTCAGATGCTGACGGTACTGACCCGACATTGACAACTTCAACTTTACCGACCGGCGCTACGTTCAGTGATCTTGGTGGTGGTACGGGTACATTCGACTGGACTCCGGACTTTACTCAGTCGGGTCCCTATCCGATTACATTCTATGCTACTGACGGCGTGGACACAGATTCCGAACTTGTAACGATTACAGTCAATAATGTTAACCGCGCGCCGGTGCTGGCCACTATCGGTCCGCTCTTCGTCACGGAAGGCAGTAACCTCAACGAGTTGATCACTGCCAGCGATCCGGACGGCACCCCACTGATAATGACCATTTCCTCGGTGCCGCCGAACGCGACTTTCACTGATAACGGTAACGGTACCGCTAACTTCGATTTCAACCCTGACTATACCCAATCAGACATTATCAGTTTGACCTTCTACGTGAACGATGGTGCAGCTATAGACTCGGAGTTGGTTTTCGTCACTATCAACGAAGCCGGCAATCAGTCGCCGGAACTTGATCCCATCGGTCAGCAGTTCGTTGTAGAGGGAACGACTGATGGTTTCACTGTGACATCAAGTGATCCAGAGGGTGTTGTCCCAAGCCTTACGACTTCGGCCCTGCCAACGAACGCCACGTTTATCGATAACGGTGATGGAACGGGTGATTTCAGTTTCAGTCCGGACTTCACTCAGTCAGGTGACCACCTCATCACCTTCTATGCCACCGATGATTCCTCTGCTGTCGTCTCTGAACTTGTTACGGTAACAGTAACCGAGGCTGGGAACCAGGCGCCGATTCTGGCGGCTATTGGGGCACAGTCTGTCAACGAGAATAGTAACCTTACTTTCCCGGTGTCGGCCAGTGACGTAGATGGCCCCACCCTGGTGTTGACAACATCAACTCTGCCGACCGGCGCCACGTTCACTGATCTTGGTGGTGGTTCCGGCACGTTTGACTGGACCCCGGACTTTACGCAGTCCGGATCCTATCCTGTGACCTTCTATGCCTCGGATGGAATCGATACAGACTCTGAAATCGTTGCAATCACAGTTAACAACGTCAACCAGGCACCGGTATTGGCAGCAATTGGTGATCGTCCGGTTGATGAGAACTCTAATCTGAACTTTGCTGTTTCAGCAACAGACGCTGACGGCACTGACCCGACACTGACAACATCAATTTTGCCGACCGGCGCCACGTTCACTGATCTTGGTGGCGGCAGTGGTACATTCGACTGGACTCCGGACTTCACTCAGTCCGGCCCTTATCCGATCACGTTCTACGCTACTGATGGTGTTGACACAGATTCTGAACTGGTAACGATCACAGTCAATAATGTCAACCAGGCACCGGTCTTAGCAGCTATTGGTGATCGGCCGGTTGATGAGAACTCCAACTTGAACTTTGGTGTCTCAGCGACAGATGCTGATGGCACTGACCCGACATTAACAACATCAACTCTGCCGACCGGCGCCACGTTCAGTGACCTTGGTGGCGGTACCGGTACGTTTGATTGGACTCCGGACTTTACGCAGTCTGGCTCCTACCCGGTGACGTTTTACGCTACTGACGGCGTAGATACAGATTCTGAACTGGTAACAATCACAGTTAACAACGTCAACCAGGCACCTATTCTGGCGGCAATTGGTGATCGGCCGGTCGATGAGAACTCTAATCTGAACTTTGGTGTCTCAGCTTCAGATGCTGATGGTGTTACGCCGACATTGACGACTTCAACTTTGCCCACCGGCGCTACATTCACTGATCTTGGTGGCGGCAGTGGTACATTTGATTGGACTCCGGACTTCTTCCAGGCCGGCTCTTACCCGGTGACTTTCTATGCTACTGATGGCGTTGATACGGACTCCGAGTTAGTAACGATAACCGTCAACAATATCAACCGTGACCCGGTGCTGGCTGCGATAGGCAACCAGGTTGTTGACGAAAACGCCACTCTCAATCTGGCAATCAGCGCTTCAGATCTTGACCTTACATTTTCGGTTCTAACGACCTCTACTCTTCCGCCGAATGCCGTATTGACTGATAATGGCGACGGAACCGGTGGTTTTGTGTTCAACCCGGACTTCTTCCAGGAAGGTATCTACGATATTACTTTCTACGCCGATGACGGCGAGGCTGTTGACAGCGAGCTAATCACAATTACAGTCAACAACATTAATAGAGCCCCGGTGCTTGATCCGGTTGGGCCGCTGTTCGTAGACGAGGGCGGCAGCCTCAACGAGTTGATTACGTCAAGCGATGCCGACCTTACACCAGTTTCAATGACCATATCCACGGTGCCACCGAACGCGACCTTTACGGATAATGGCGACGGCACGGCGAACTTTGACTTCAACCCTGACTACACCCAGGCCAGTATCATCAGCGTGGTGTTCTACGTGGATGATGGGGTCGAAACAGACTCTGAACTTGTCTTTATAACGATCAATGAAGCCGGTAACCAGGCACCTGTTCTGGCGGCTATAGGTGCTCAGTCGGTGACCGAAGGCGAAACACTCATCGTCAACGCGTCGGCCAGTGATCCTGATGCAACAATTCCATCTTTATCGACTTCAACCCTGCCGACCAATGCTTCGTTCCTTGATAACGGTGACGGCACCGGTGATCTGACTTTCTCACCGGACTTTACCCAGGCCGGTGGCTATGATATTACATTCTATGCTTCTGACGGCATTCTGGTGGACTCTGAGATAGTGACAATAACGGTGAACGATCCGGGCAACCAGGCACCGGTCCTGGCGGCTATCGGCGATCGGTCTATCGACGAGAACGCCAATCTGAACTTTGGTGTTTCGGCCACAGATGCCGACGCCACCACCCCGACATTAACAACTTCGACTCTGCCCACCGGCGCTACATTCAGTGACCTTGGTGGTGGCACCGGTACGTTTGACTGGACCCCGGACTTCACGCAATCCGGCTCTTACCCGGTTACATTCTATGCTGATGACGGAGTGAATACAGACTCCGAATTGGTAACGATCACAGTTAACAACGTCAACCGCGCGCCGGTTCTGGCAGCAATTGGCGATCGTCCGGTTGATGAGAACGCTAACTTGAACTTCGGCGTTTCAGCTACAGATGCTGACGGCACTGCCCCGACACTGACAACTTCAACTTTGCCCACAGGGGCAACGTTCACTGATCTTGGTGGCGGCACCGGTACATTTGATTGGACTCCTGACTTTACCCAGTCCGGCTCCTACCCGGTTACATTCTACGCTACTGATGGTGTTGATACAGATTCCGAACTGGTGACGATCACAGTTAACAACGTTAACCAGACTCCTATTCTGGCGGCTATTGGTGATCGGCCAGTTGACGAGAACTCCAACTTGAACTTCGGTGTCTCAGCGACAGATGCTGACGGCACTGACCCGACATTGACAACTTCAACTTTGCCGACCGGCGCCACGTTCAGTGATCTTGGTGGCGGTAACGGTACATTTGACTGGACCCCGGACTTCTTCCAGGCCGGCTCTTATCCGGTCACATTCTATGCTACTGACGGTGTAGACACAGATTCCGAACTGGTAACGATCACAGTTAACAACGTC
>QNAF01000049.1 GCA_003641405.1 Candidatus Zixiibacteriota bacterium
ATTCTGGACTATCCCAGTCTTGCCAAAGCGATGCAGGGCGCCAACCTGGTCGTACATTGTGCGGCGGTGGCAGGAATCGATACCGTTATCAAACGTCCGACGGAGACAATGAAGGTGAACATGATCGGCACTGCCAAAGTGCTGGACGCCGCCAAGACCCTCGATAAGCTGGAGCGACTTGTAGACTTCTCCACCAGCGAAGTTTTCGGGGCGTTGTCGTTTCGGGCCGATGAGAACGACACGGCGAAAATCGGTGCGGTTGGAACAGCCCGCTGGACATACGCAGTGTCCAAGCTGGCTGGTGAGCATCTGGCTCTGGCGTACCATCAGGAGTTCGCCATGCCAACGGTATCAGTACGACCTTTCAATATCTATGGTCCGGGGCAGGTCGGCGAGGGAGCGTTGCGCATATTCATTCAGAAAGCGCTGGCAAACGAGACAATCGAAGTTCATGGCGAAGGCAACCAGATCCGGGCGTGGTGCTATATTGACGACTTCATTGAAGGTCTCCTGCTGACACTGTCACATCCGGCCGCCGTCGGCGAAACCCTGAATATCGGGAACGCTCGTGCGGTCATTACAATCTACGGACTGGCCCAGACAGTGGTACGCGTACTGAAATCATCCTCGCCGATCAAGTTCGTGAAACGACCCGGCCCGGATGTTGACCTGCGAGTGCCGAGTGTCGATAAGGCGCGGAATCTGATTGGATTTGAAGCCAGGATCGATCTTGAGGAAGGCATCCGCCGCACAGCCGAGTATTTCCGCCAACAGATGCTCATCACTGGAGAAACGCCAACCACGCATCGCTGGAAAGAACGTGGCGAGTTTGCCGAGGCAGTTCAGTCGAGTGAAAAACCGACCAGCACAGAGTAACATGCAGATCATTGAGGTAGAAAAACCTGCTGACCTTCCGGCATTACTGAATCTCCCCGACCGCCCATGTGCTCTCGACGGCAAAGCCGGATTCGCCTACTACGTTGGTGATGACGCTGGTGCTGTTATTTCGAGTCAGGCAAATGTGATTGTGTGCAGACGCACACTCGGACAGAAGTTGTCCAAGGCCGCATCCACCGAGAAAACTGTCATTTTGACCGGCAACCCTCTCCTGCTGTTCTGCCTGATCGCCAGAAAGAAGTATCAGAAACTGATGCAGCCGCGTGACACATGGAAGAACAACCCGGATGGGAGCCTGCCTTCGGATACGTCCATCGGTCCCGGTGCAGTCATATACGACAACGTGACTATCGGGAATGGCTGTATCATCGGCGCCAACTGTGTGATCGGTGACACCGGTTTCGGATTTGTACGGGACACGGATGGTGAGTTCGTATCAATGCCGCACTTTGGTGGCGTACGGATCGGTAGCAATGTCGAGATTGGCCCTGGGTCGGTCATTGACTGCGGCACTTTCGGACAGACGACAATTGAAGATAACGTGCGGATCGATAACCTTGTTCAGATCGCGCACAATGTGAGAATCGGAAGTGGCACCCGCGTGATGGCGTCGGTGTCGATGTCCGGAGGTGTCAAGATCGGCCGCGATTGCTGGATAGCCCCCAAAAGCATGGTACGCGACAGAATCACGATTGGCGATAACGTACTTGTGGGCTGCTCGAGCATGGTAACAGTGAATATTCCATCGGATCACCGCTACCAGCCACAGTACGCGAACCTTCACAAGTTATCGCCCGACCCCGACTGGAACGAAAAGGTGTAACAAGTGAATACGCACACACCGGTCAACACGAACGCACACACGGTAGCACAGGAAGTTCTTCAGAGATATCATGGCACCATATCAAAGTCGGAATTGGCAGCGGCAATGCGTGTGTACAATACACCGCTTGAGGTATACAGGGATCGGCTGACGGCCATCGGTTTTGTGAAGATGCAACATGTTCTCGACGCGGGATGTGGTTTTGGTCAATGGTCTCTGGCACTCTCCGATCTCAACAATCGCGTATCGGCCTGCGACGTGTCTGCCGAACGGCTACAGATAGCTGAACGCATCTCATCTAAGATTGAAATCAGCAATGTCCATTTCGAAAAAGCAAAGCTCCATACGTTACCATATGATAATGACAGCTTCGATGGCATTTTCTGTTACAGCGTCCTTCAGTTGACTCCCTGGCGTGGCGTAATCACGGAACTGGCAAGAGTGCTCAGACCTGGTGGCAAACTGTACCTCACGGCCAATGGCCTCGGTTGGTATCTGCATACCTGGAAACAGGAACCAAACAAGAACGGTGATTACGACCCAAGATTGCGTACCGCGCTCACTTTTGCAAACACCGTCCGATATGAACGCGGAGATGACAGGATCGATCCCGGCGGCGATGTGCTGATTGAACAAAACAACCTGGTCGATACTCTTGGCAGAACCGGTTTTGAAGTTGATCGTACGGGCGCGGAAGGTACGATCAACCTCTGTAATTCGGTGAATATCACGCCGTTTTTCCAGGGAGAATACGAAGGACATCCCGGAGTGTACGAAATACTTGCTCACAAGAAGGTGCAACAATGACAGCAACCCCCGACATCCGGGAACTGATCGAACGAGGAGAACGACATTTCCTGAACGGAGATGCAGCAAGAGCGGAGGACTGCTTTCGCTCGGTGCTGGATACTGACACGAACAATATTGATGCCCTCAACAACCTTGGCGTGATCGCTTTCACACGCGGTGAGTTGGACCAGGCAGAGCGCTGGTTAAGGCGTAGTATTGAAATTCAGCCGAATAACACCGATGCGCTAGTCAATCTCTCCACCATACGTTCCGAACGCGGGGAGTTCGCCGACGCCAGAGAGTTAGCCAGTCGCATCCTGAAAATCGAGCCAGACAATACGGAAGCGCTCAATCAGTTTGATTCCTGTACTGAGAAACTGGGCGCGCCGACACAGGTACGGGAAACTGTGACGCACTCTCTGGGAATTGATGGAGACCAGCCAGTAGTCCAACAGAAACAGAAGAAAGCCTCATCAACTGGCAAGTTGACAATCACGAGACCACAGGAACAGCGACAACGCACCTCCGAGTACCAGTCGAAAATCTCCATCCTACTGCCGACTTACAACCGGGCTGCGCTGTTAGAGGAGACACTTGCCAATCTGACTGAGCAGGATCACCCCAATTTCGAGATCATCGTGGTGGATGATTGCTCAACCGACAGCACACCGGAAGTTGTCAAACGATTCGCCGGCAAGCATGAATGCGTTGTGTATCATCGGAACGAGGTCAACCAGGGTGCCATCGCCAATCGCAATCGTGCTGCATCGTATGCAACCGGTGACTACCTGCTCTGTTTCTGTGACGATGATCTGCTGGCCCCCGGTGCGCTTCGCGAGTGGATTGCCCCGCTTGAGAACGACGATTGCGACATGATCTACGCCGACTTCCAGGTGATAGATAGCACGGGACGCAAGACCGAACTGTGGAAGTATGAAGCCTACGATGATAAGAACGTTCTCTTGAGACGGCTGATTCAGCAGGGCTGTAATGTCATTCCGGAAGCAATTCTGCTCAAGAGAGAGTTGTTCGACGAAATCTACGGTGAGGCATTTGACCGTCGGTTCATCACCCCCTTCTATCTGGCAACGCTTGACCGGTTGAAACTCGCTCATGTGGCAAAACCGCTTTACCACTATCGCATACATTCCGAAGGTATGTTCGCCAATCGTTCCGGGCTGCTGACCCGCAATAAGGGCGTCACCAATCACATCAACGCGGTTCTCTTCAAGTATAACCCGGTAAGAGTCCTTGAGACCGGTGATGCACCTTCAACCAAGAAGGCTGTCGGTGAGGCCTTGCTCCGGGCCGCGGGCTGTCTTATCCAGCACGGCACGCAATTCGTGTCGGGCACATTCTACACCGGCAACGAGTACACGAGAAGTGATGGCCTGTACGCCATATTCTACGAGTTTGCCTACTACTGGCTGCGGCTGGCCCGAAAGTATCTTGGAGATGATGCCAGGATTAACGAAGCGGAGAACGCTATTGCCGGTCAACTGACCGAAACTTACGATCCGGTCGCTGTTAACGAGTTGCCGGAAGTGTACAGACGTCTCCCGTGGTACTGTTTCAGACCTTCTCACAACTACACAAAGTATATTCCGCTCGACATGGCTACAGCGGGAACAATGCCGCCGCTTGACCAACCGAGCTATCAAGTTTACCGGGAGGGTAAGATTGATATCTCGGTCAACAACGAGTTTGTCGATAGTATCGAAGATCTGGAGTTGGCGATGGCGCGCGGTTTCATTCGCGTCGTCAACGTGTGCCGTTCAGGTTGGATCGAACCTGTTGTCAGAATGCTCGAAGAGAAGCGGCTGTTCTTTGTGACAGTAATCAATTTCACCGACGACCCAACACCTGAGTCAGAGCTCATACTGAACGTTTTCAAACCGAGTACTGTCGTGACAAGTTTCGACGATCACCTCAGACTGCTCTGTGATAATTGCGACGGCATCCGGTGGCAGGCTAACAGGGCTTCACAGGACAAGTAGCATGAGGGTACTATTTCTGGGCAGGGGCGAACTTGGACTATCAGTGCTTCAGAGGCTACTGGCTGAGGAATTTGAAGTGCCTGTAATAGTCACCTGCGGCCACACGCCGGAAGTTGGCGGGTCGCCGAAAGCATTCAAGAAACTTGCCGCAGACTACGGGATTGATTATTTCCACACCAACAAGATAAACACTCCCGAATGGGCCAAAAGGCTCCAGGCCTACAACGCCGATATCGGAGTGGCCCTACTGTGGCTGTACATCATCAAAGAACCCATCATCCGAACCACGAAGCACGGCTTGCTCAACTTTCATGCGGGCGACCTTCCGAAATACAGAGGCAACGCCTGTATCAACTGGGCAATACTCGAAGGTGAAAAGCAAATCGGCTTCTCTGTGCACCTGATGGAACCGGGCAAACTGGACAGCGGGCCGGTAGTGGTCAAAGACTACTTCGCCCTCACGCCGGAAACCACTGTTGGTAACATCACCAAGGCATATCTGTCCCGTGGAGTTGACATGATAGTCGAAGCTGTCGGCAAGTTCGCCCTGGGAAAAGCAGAATTGCAGTCGCAGGACGAAGACTCAGCGCTCTATTGCTACCCAAGGCTACCCCGCGACGGTGAGATTGACTGGAACCAGACGTCTGATAGAATCCATGCCCTGATCCGATCAGCGAGCAGGCCATTCCCAGGAGCATACACGTACTATCGCGATCCCAAGCGGGTTGACAGACTCAAGAAACTGACTATCTGGAGGACTCATATCGAAGACCACTCTATCGACTTCCTGTCACAGTCTGGCCATCTGATCAAACTTGAAAACGGCAACAAATGGGCAGCGGCTACTTCCGATGGCAAGCTGCTGGTTCTTGATGAAATCGAGATTGATGACGTAACTGTCTCCCCTGCTGCTGCTTTCGGGAGTATACGAATTCGACTGGGAATAGATGTCAGCAGCGAGATCGCAGATCTGAGAGAACGCGTGCGACAGCTTGAGGAAAAACTGACCGAGCGGTGAGATCGATTAGTTCAGTCAAGACTCTCCTCAGCCATCAGATACAATTCGCGCAGTGAAACCGGTTTGATATTCTTCCTGACCAGGTAATTCAGAAGTTCATCTAACAGAGTTCGAACACCTGATCCACCATACTCATGTTCCCGACAGTCGGACGGTTCAACCACATCGCCAGAATGCTTATGTGAATTATAGAACTGCTCATCGGGTACATTGAGAGCATACAACAGCGGATGGACGTTAAACACTTTTAGGCCGGGTGTTTCAATGTGACCTTTCAGAGTGTTCCACTCAAATGACAGACCTTGTTTGTAGTGAACATCATCCTCCCAGAACACAGGGAAACGCCACATTCCGGAGCAGTGGCACAGTGGCCGACAATCGGGCTGAAGGAACAGGCAAAGATTGCTATCATAGCGCATTCCCCTCTCTGTAAACAGGTCACTGATCAGAGAGGAGTCCACAAACGAGTGTGACCGGAAAGTAGATGCTTCCGGCCAGAGCGAAAAGACATGCTCGATAACTTCCTCAGGAGAGTTGCCGTGAGTACTTCCGGGAAGGAAATTCGGGTGCAGCCCTACTTCGCTCTTCAACGCTTCGGATGAAAAGCGACTCTGAATCAGCGGTGACTTATGAGTAACAAAAGGTGTTAGCGGAAACCCGACTTCCTCAAAACGGTCAAGCAAAGACTCAATCGCCCATTCCGGCGCCCAGTCAAGATCGCTCGTAAAGCAGAAAACCGGTTGTTCATTGTAGTGTGTCATTGCATCTACTCTAACTCGACTGGCAGCACCACGCAGCTAAAAATCACAGACAATTATGGCTCAAATCCCATAGCAAGGGGCCTGTTGAAAAAGTCGCTACTTCCAAATGTTCATACTCGAGCGGCGGTGCTGCCAGGTGTCTCTGCCTGGCAGTCGGGGGAATCCGGAGGAGCGTCAGGCAGAGACACTTGACGCCACCGCATGCGGACGGTTTATCAACAGGCCCCAAGCTGTGGGGCACTAGACTTGATACAATGGAAACTAAATGAAAAACCCCCTGCTTTCTGCAGGGGGTTCAGTAACTGTTTCTGAAGGCTTAGCTTAGCTGATTCCCGCCATCTTCATGAAAGTCTCAGCCTTGAGATATTCCTCGCGAAGCAGCTCGCAGTAGGTATCCAGATCCTCGTTCGAGACCTGCATATACTCCTGGACACCTTCAACGAGCTCACCTATAAGGTACTGCTCGTCATTATCATAGAACGTCTTCTTGGCAACGTAGTCGGCAATATGTATTATGTAGGAAACGGGGGCTTCGCTCTCACTGAGCTGCGGACAATGATGGAAAGCGACAGCTTCGGTTAACCTTTGCGGCAGTTTCCAGGTTTCCGCAAGTATGGCACCGATCTGGGCGTGATTGTACCCCAGAACCTTTTCTTCCACTTGAAATGTCTGTGATTTCTGGTCGATCAGCCGTTCATCCTCGATTGCCTTGTGCTCCTTTGTAAGAAAGCAACTGAGGACCATCTTGCCTATATCGTGAAGAAGACCACCGGAAAATGCCGAGTCAGGGTCGATCATGCCACGTGACTTTACCTTACGAGCAAGTATCCGACCACAGAAACCTACCGCCAGCGAATGGCGCCAGAACTTCTCCTGGAAATCCTGATCTATGTCCTTCCCCTTAAACATGTCGAGCACCGAAGCCGACAGCACCAGGTTTTTGATGGCCTCAAGTCCAACAATAACAACCGCCTGCTTAACCGATTCAATCTCACGCGAAAGACCGTAGAAAGCAGAGTTGGTCAGTTTGAGTACCTTGACAGACATGGCCGGGTCTTCCGAAAGAATGCCCGCAATCTGACCCGCTGACACTTTTGAATCGTTGATGACTTTCTGAATCTGGTGGAAAACAATAGGTGGTGTGGGCAGATTGCGTATGTTAGAAACAACCTGTCTGACCTTGTTGTCTATGACTGCAGTACTCATGCTCTACCTGTTGCTGGGTCTACCGTTTATTTGTCAGAGTCGTCTATCAGCTTATCTGCTATCTTGTCTCTGATTTCCGGGCGATTGTAGAACCCGGTTTCAATTCTCCTGCGAATCTTCTCAATCCTGTTCGGTTCAGTTGCTTTGCCGTTCTCGAGTTCCGACTGTTCTGTCCTAAGCCTCTGATCAGCCAGATCTGCCAGTTTCTTTCGAGCGTCCCGGGATATCTGCACCTTATCAGCTATCTGCTCCTGGAGCATTTCGGGCTCTTGCTTCGTCTTCTTCGGCACAATGGAAGACTGTACAGTCTTGTCGTTGGCCAATGGTCCTATTTCCATCTCTTCACCTTCTTCTCATCCTATTATCGGTGATTTGCTTACGCTTAGTCGGGCGCTCTCCTTCTGTATCGAGTTGCCGTCAGCTTTTGCCATCAACGTACTGTGGTGTGGGCTCCGGCTCGCTCATGTACTGCAATATTTTCTTACTGCTTCGCAGTTCGTCCAGCTCATTCTTGATACGTTCATGTCGATTGGTCAGTAACTCGTTGTTGTCTTCGGCCAACGCCATGTTCTTCTTGATTAGAGTCGCAATGCTGTTTATCAGCTTGCGAACCTCCGGATGGATGGCCGCCAGCCTGAACAAACGCGCATCTTTTTTTTGCAGAGCAGTTACTCTGGTCTCGGACTCCTTGATTCGACGCTGGCAGCGCTCGATTTCGGCGTAGAGATCGAGCAGGCTCTCCTCTTTGTCGTACCGAATCAGGTCTCGCTGCTTGTCCATCAGGATGTACAGTGACTGATAGAAGGAAAACTCCTCCTTCAGGATATTCAGGAGCATTCGCTCCAACTGCGTAATGGCGTTGTTGCTTGTCTGGTCCATCTCTATGCCGTTGTTAGAAAGACGTCACCTGTCGCTTTGTCCTCAGGCGCAAGTCTTGTTGGGTTCGAGGTATCGTCATTCTTATCTTCATCCCGAAGCACCGACCAGCCGGCTCGCATGTTGCCCAGCATGGTCAGAATCGATTCGAGGCGCTCCTGGCTTTTTGTGCCAGCTATCACATCAATCTCATTAACTATGAAGGCGTACATCTTGCCCAGATTCCGCGCTACTTCCCCACCCTGTTCGAAATCTAATGTAGTGTACAAGTGTGTGATAAACCGCTTACCCTTCTCGAGTTCATCATATCCGTCCTGGAGTCGCTCATTTCTGTAGTGATCGCGGGCGGCTGTGAATGCCTTCATGGCCCCGTCATACACTTTCAGAATCAATTCAAGTTGCGACATCCCAAGGGTGTCGATTTTCGCGTAGGTGCCTAATTGTGCATCCAAAGCTCTTAGCTCCTTCCTGCTGACGACCAGTTGGCGTTTATACCTGCAAGTTGACTGCTTAACCAGCTTGATTGAGCGTTCAATTGCCCCAGAGCCTCCTCCATCGCCATGAATCTCTTGAAAAGTGATTCCCGACGAGACTCAAGTCGCTCATCAAATTCTTCAATGCGCAGCTTAAGTTGATCAACCTGGTTTTGATAACTGCGAATACGACGATCAAAAAGTCCGTCTCCGGCAGCCGTGAGGCTGTCTAACTTATCGCTGAGCCGGGAAGCTATACCCTTACTCACCGTGACAGTGCCCTCAACATTGCCCGTAATCTGGCTGGAATCGAAAGTAATTTTCAATTTGAGCCCGTCAGTGGTGGCGTTGCCCTTGTCACCGACCAGGGACTGGCCGGTTCCGGTGGCGCTCTCGCCGTTAATCGTACCGGCAACATCCTGACCATCATGGGCAGTTCCAGTAGCAAGTCCCAGCACGCTCAGTGCGGAATTGGCCACACCCGAAACCATACTGACCTTGGAGTTGGAACCGTAAGTCGAGCTGGTAAACGACAAGTAGCCGGTGTCACTTCCGCTTGCTATCCATTCGACAGTAAGGCCGCGATTCCCAATTTTTTCATCGGAGTCTATTTTTTCCTGGATCTCGGCGACGAGCTGTTCGACCGTATTGTACGTCCGATCGGAAAGTACGATCTCGTCGGAGTGGAGTCCGTCGATGGAAAGCTTGATGCGGTTGGAAGAAGCATTCAGCACTAACGGAGTGGTTGCCGGATTGGTAATCCCGGAACCGTCGAACATGCCGTGCGTTGCCGCTGCTGTAATGTCAACTTCGAATTCCTGATCGTCCTCGGTTTGGGGAGAACCTGTCACGAACTCTATATGATTACTGCTAGTACTCCCCCCTGTCGTAAATAGTCGGATCACGTCATCAAGACTGTTCTCAAGGGCTTCACCCAGGCGGTTATGATCGCGAATAGTCAGGGTGCCGTCGGCACCTGTCCGAATACCTACTGAGTACAACTGGTTATACCTGGAGTCGATACTGTCAATCCGTGACCCGATCGATCTTCTAATCGAGTTCTGTACTATCTGCAATGTTCGATCGCCAAAGAGAATGCCAGATTGTTCAGAATCACTGTCGTATTTGTTCTGGTTGTCGATGAATGTCATCACGTCGTTGTATTTTTCGATGAGGCTGCTGATTTCAGACTTAATGGCCGATACATTAACCGCCGTGGTTACGTTAAGATATTGCCCGACCTCCGTCTCTTTGTGCAACGAAAGAGTGACGTTTCCTATCACATCATTGAACGTATTTGATTGCGAAGTCACCGTGATCGGGGAACCACCGCCACCTGTGGAACCAATTGCCAGTCTGGCGTCAGAGGCTTCCTGAAGAGTCGGGGCAAAACTTGTGATCTGGAACGTATCCCCGCCATGCAGCACACCTGAGGAAAGTGCTATCTGAAGGCCGTCACCGCCAGGGTCGCTCAGATCCTCAGGATCATCCGCCATTGTGAAGAGCAGATCACCTTCGTTGGTGCCGTCGGACCAGTGGATGGTAATGTTATCGTCGCCCACTGTCTGGGCACCGGTTCCTTGAACCGTGAAGGTATATATCTTGTTCTCATCCCCGGTAAAATTGGCCATCGCTCCCAACGACACCTGGGCCGTGGAGCCGGAGTCAAGAGACAACATTTCGGGAGCGTCAAAAGAACCCGTACTATAATTGAAGTTGTCGCCGCCTGTCAGACTCGAAGTGATTGAGATACTGTTTGTCAGACCGGTTTGCTCTGCTGAGAGTACCAGCCTGTACGGGTCCGAGCTGGAGCCATCATTTACGATGTTTGCCCGCACGCCACAATTAGAGTCGTTGATTGCTTTCTGGATGCCAATCATCGAATTGTTAGAAGCATCAATGGTTATTGTCCGGGCGGAACCGTCTCCAACCGCAATACTAATCGTACCAGTACCGAACGTGGCAGTGGATTCGCTCTCGAAACCCTGGCTGGCTAACTGGTGGTTTCTTGCCAGGGAGAGCACCTGCAGATCGTACGATCCTGTGCCAACACGACCTGTAGCTTTGGCAGAAATGTAGCCATCGTCCGACATCTGGATATTTGCAGCATGGAAGGTGGTTTTTCTTGCCAGTTTGTCAACCGCCGTGCCGAGAGCAAGTATCTTGGCCTGCAGTGCCTTGTAAGACGAGACAATATTGGTCTTTTCGGCCTGTGACAACTCCAGGAGATAGGCAGGCCGCCGCTCCAACTGTATCAGGGCATCTACGATTTCGGTGGTATTGAAGCCGGAGACAAGTCCGTCTATGGAAGATATTCCGGGCATGGAACTCCTGTAATTCTAAGAGACATCAATGTCGTTTCATAGCTTCGTTCAAATTTGTTTTCGGGAGGGGATATCCCCCCTCCCGAAAAACCTCTTACTCGACTTAGAAGAGTGACAGAACAACCTGCGGGACCTGGTTGGCCTGAGCCAACATAGCAGTACCCGCCTGAACCAGAATCTGGTTCTTGGTGAATTCCGACATCTCCAAAGCCATATCAGTGTCACGAATCTGCGACTCAGCAGAAGTCAGATTCTGAGACGCAATCCGAAGGTTACGCAGGTTGGATTCCAGAGAGTTTTTCTGGAAACTACCCAGCGCACCACGAGACGTGGACACATTGTTAATAGCCTGATCAATGACGGACTGAGCATCCTGGGCACCCTGTGACGTTGTCACGTTGATCTCCGACAGGTTCAGGAAGCTGTTGCCGGCCAGTCCCTGACCCAGGGCGCTGGCAGACATGTTCCTGAGAGAAATTGAAACTGTCTGACCAACATTCGGACCAACCTGGAATACCAGAGAACGGTCGGTATTAGTTATTTGCTCAGTACCTCCAAGAGACGTCAAGTCGTAGTTGACCTTGACCGACTCAGTCCGGGCAGCATTGTACACTTGCGCATCAATGCCGGCCTGAACCGTCGTCGCCGGACCGCCGTCAAGCCTCACTGCAAATGTGGCAGCAGAGACATCAAGTAACAGATTCCCGACATTGACACCGGTCTGAGCGTTGGCAATGGTCATATGCACCGAACCACGTCCTGCCTCCCCGGCAGCCTTGTTCCAAAGCGTTGTGTCACCGGTGCTGTTGTACTTCACCGCCGTAATAGTGGAAGTGTAGTTATCAACACTGACCAGAGCATCTGTTCCAGAAACCGCGATTGTATCGGCAGTCAGACCCAGTATGTGCTGCAGAGCACCGTAACCGGCAGTGTCGTTGCCGACACCGGCCACGTCATTCATTTTGAGTGAATAAGCCGATCCCTCGTCACGGGTTGTGAACTGCAGCTGGTTGGTGTTGACCATCGAAACTGCGATATCAGCAACACCTGAGGTGTCACCGGAGACGGTCGAGAAACCGCCCGAACCACCACCTGAACGAGTACCGGTCTTAAGGGCATTGTTGATTGCCGTCTCCAGAGCCGTAAATGAAGAGTAGGTGTTGGCAGCTACGGTAACATTAGCCGTTCTACCACCACTCCAGCCTTCCGTTACAGCCGTGAAGTTCAAAATATTGGCTGACGAACCACGAGAACTTCCGGAAGCGTATGTAAATGCGGCAGTACCGGTAGAAGCCTGGTTCGAGGTGCTTGTCTCCACTCTCATGGCATACTGGGCACCGAAATTCGCGGACCTTATGCGCAGCGCAGCCGTAGCTGTAGATGCACTTGCAGTGATCTTACCAGCCAGCTCACTATTAAGACTAATCTGAGCCTGAAGCTTGGTAGCGATGGTGGACATGGTATCACCTGTCACAACAGAGACTGACAGCACCTGGTTAC
>QNAF01000050.1 GCA_003641405.1 Candidatus Zixiibacteriota bacterium
CTCATCAAACGGCCCCAGGTCGGGACGATCTCGACGTCACCATGAGATCTTCGGGCCCACCGGAGATCTCTTTTTCTTGATTCTAATTAGAATCCCGACAGTTGCCAAGATACAAGGTCGGGTCCGTCTTCGAACCCGACAATCGTCATCAGTAGTTATCCGTCCCGTCGCAATCCGGCAATAGTAGGTTGGAACCTACTTTGAAGGTCTATACCTCTCGAATGTACTCGCGAAAGATTTCTACAAGTCGGTCCGCACTGGCGGGAGTAAACGGCGGTGACTTTGATAGTGAGACAAAATCAAACGATCTCCGTTCGGCATAGTCGTTCACAGACATTTTGCAAAAAGGGATTTCTGGCTCGTAGTGGATGATAGGCCAGTTCTCAATCTCGGCGTCGTTGGGTTGTTCCGGGTCTAGATGAGGCATTTTTATGATACCACTACTTTTGTCGTAGTCTTTAAAGTAATAGTCGGGCAGATCATTATTGTCCGGATGGTCCGGCCATGTGCGGTGGTGAACAAATGTAAGCCCACAGATCCATCTATTGGCGATTGCAAACCAATTACCAGTAGTAATCAGGCCATTTCTTGGCGTGACGACAAGTCTCCGTTCCTCTGGAGGTTTGGCTAGATACTTCGTGGTAAGGTATTCCCAGCTATATTCACCATAATCGAGATCGCTGTGGGCATCAACGTGAATGACTTCAAAGGGCGCTCGTAGACGTCCGCTGCTAATGAGTTTCTGCCAAAAACTGTACGTATCCCAGTGGTGCTCAAATATCCGTCCCGGCTTGCGCTTAGACTTGCACAGGCCGCACTGCGACTCAAGAAAATGTCGAAAGTCGTTGTCTGACCATGGAGGGTATCCAGAATCATCCAATCGATCACATTCGTCCGACCGACAAATCGCAATCCCCTTGACAAAGCAATCTAAGTCCAGGTCCAGTACTAGCTGCGCCGCTTGTTCACGTTGTGTGCTATGCATCCCACCCATGATAGCAATCTTAGGTCGTCCGGAGCAACATTAATTTATTGCGACACAGACATGTAGGGCCAGATAGGTGGCACCCTCAAACTTGCTTGGAGGTAGTAATCCTGTGTCGGTCAGAATCTCCACCAAACCACTCCAGATCACGCCCTCACCTCTGTTGGTAAAGGATCGTCTCACCATGGCCACCAGCGAAAGGCAGAGTCAGTCCACACTCATGCACGATGGAATACTGTAAGAAGCTCTTAACAGGCCTGAAAGTGGGCATGATTCATTTTGGCGTATATCCCAATGAATAGAGTTGGCCACCGGGTGGCGCCCTCAAACTCTGTTTGGGGGTGGTATTCTCAGAGCAGTGGTATATTCTGATTCAGGCCCAAACAAGTTTGAACCTGCCACCCCGCCGGAGAAGATGTCGGGTTTCTCACTCCAACGGACCATGTTCGGAACCAGACCTACAAGAATGAGGGTCGGAACCGCAGGGGTTCCAACCTACGGCATCTATAGCGGTATATGTATCACCCCAGCAGCTTCTTCTTTGAGTGCACGGCGTCGCCGACTTTGCACATGAAAGCATGGTCTTCGGCAGACAATGGGCCGTCTTCCAGCGCAGCGAGGTTTTCTTCCAGATGTTTGACGTTGCTCGGGGCGGTCAGACAGACATGGACGTTCGGATTCGACAACACAAACCGATAGCATTCACCGGCGGTCGGTACACGGCTGTCTTTCGGCCAGCCTCTCGGGCGTCGCAACAGGTACCGCCAGCGGGTCGCGGTGTAGCTGACCACGCCCGGGTTGTGGGCGCTCAAATGCGGGAAGATATCTTCCTCGGCTCCCCGATGCGCCGCAGAAAGGCCAAAACGGTGTACTTTCAGATCGGTCTTACCGAGTATTGTGTGGGTGAAGTCCTGATTCATAGGCTCCTCGTATCTGTTGACAGAATTGGGCATCGGTCATGTCCTCTTTCCAAGATAGTTCTGTGCTATGATAAAAGGAAATGATTTGACAGGATTGTCTTTTGGCGGCGAATTTCGCATAGCCCTGTAGGTAAGGTTCCTTGTGAACCCGACATCGCTCTACGGAGCTCTCACCAGAATCCCCACCAAACCACTTCAATTCACGCCCTCACCTCTGTTGGTAAAGGACCGTTTCACAGTGATCACACCGGTCTCTCGTCACCCCCGCGAAGGCGGAGGGATGGATTCACATTTGAAGTGCAACTGTTTGTTCCAAAATACTTCTGCTGGGGTCTTTGAGTTCCGGCAGGTCTTGAGTGCCGAAGGCGGGTGTGACCTGCCGGTTTTGCCATTGTCCTGGCGTCGGGTCACAATCCCTAGGAGCGGATCAAGACCCGACGTAACATATAAGGGTTCCGTCCTGCCCGGAGTCGGAACCACAGGTACTCTCGGAGTGGTTGCCCCCGACGATCCGTCTGTTCAATTCCAGTGCATTTGCATTAGAATCCGAGAAAATCAACGCTTTGAGGGAAAACGTCCATAAGAAGACCGGGCGAACAGTCGATACATAGATCATTGTCTCAACGAAAGAACCCGCAAAGCAAAGGGAGGTACTAATGGTCAACAGAAAACTGCTCGTACTGCTGGGGCTGGTGACACTTGCCACCACGCTGGCTTTTATGGGCTGCAGCAGTGATGATCCAAGCACGCCAACCGGTAACAACAATAACAACTCGTCGGTTACCTTCACCGAGTTCGGGGGGCTGGTAGAACAGATAGCTCCTCCGGTCTACGTTGGTCCGCAGGGCGCCCCGCAAGGGGCTTTGGACAGCATATGGACAGACGGCAGCCACCCGCTGCTGGGTAAAGTATTCGGCGAAGATGAGCCGATGTCACTATACAGCAACGTCGAGAACCTCGACGATGCTATCGAGATGCTCACCATGATGACCCAGAAAATGGACAGCGCCGGTATTACCGGAGATACTACGGTCACCATCCCTGAAGGCGGTACAGTCGAAATTCGGACACTGGCAAGTCCCACCACAATTCCAACTCAGTGTCAGTCTGTCATGGGTTTTTCGGCCATTGATTTGGACGACCTGGTCCGGATGGTCGCCGTATGGCAAAGTGACACCATGTACTATGACATTGGCTACACCCTCACCGATTCTACACAGACACTGCTCACGTATTTTGCGGCGGATCAGGATGCCAGCGTTACGGAATCGTTCCTGTACTACGCCTACGTTAACCTGGTCGACTCGACCATCGATATCCGCGGGGTGTTCTTCAAGGATTACGGTGACTATACTTCAGCCCGGTGGGTCTACAACATCGAGACAGTCAATGAATCCGATTTCTCTTACCGGATGTCCTGGTATTCCGATGACGCCGGAGGATCCAGCCTTTTGGGCTGCGTGATTGGTGGCGGCAACAAGGATGATCAGTTCGCCATGAAGTATCGCCAGTACTATCCTGCCGACACCGCAGTGGTCGATTCAAGCTATATCCTGGACCAGATGTTTAACTCCAGCTACGAGTACCTTGGAGATATTTCCGCCGGCTACGAAACTTACGTCAATGAAGCCAATATCTTCACCCTCGAATACCAGCCGACGGTTCTGATACAAAGCCCTTGGGCTGAGTAGATCTATTGAGACGAAATTGCTGATAGAGACCCCGGTCGCACAGGCCGGGGTTTTTTGTCCGCAGGCGGATTGCGGAACCCAACCTACTCATAGTCGCTTTTCTGGACACTATCAATGAAAAACGGGCAGAACCATTGCTGGCTCTGCCCGTTTCTTACTCGTAAGCTCTGTACGTTCAGCGATTACATTTTGATATTGTAAAACGCATCCCGACCGGGGAAAATCGCACCGGCTCCAACCGTTTCGTTAATGCGCAACAGTTGGTTGTATTTGGCGATACGATCCGTGCGGCACATGGACCCAGTCTTGATCTGACCCGCACCGGTCGCCACCACCACGTCAGCGATAGTAGCATCTTCCGTTTCGCCGGAACGGTGTGACACCACCGCCGTATACCCGGCTTTCTGGGCCATTGCGATAGTGTCCAGCGTCTCTGTCAGCGTACCGATTTGATTGAGTTTTATCAGGATTGAGTTTGCTGACTTCTCTTTGATACCTCGTGCAAGTCGCTTGGGATTGGTGACAAACAGATCGTCACCGACAATCTGCACTTTGTCGCCCAGCGCCGCCGTGAGCATCTTCCAGCCCGCCCAGTCGTCCTCGGCCAGACCGTCTTCGATAGATATAATCGGGTACTTCTTGCAGAGCATGGCGTAGTACTCAACCATCTGTTTACTGGAGAGTTTCTTACCTTCGGCGGCCAGATGATATTTCTTCGTCTTGACATCGTAGAACTCGGTCGATGCCGGATCGAGCGCGATCATGACATCCTTGCCGGCTTTGTAACCCGACTTGCCGATTGCTGTCATGATAACCTGAAGGGCCTCTTCGTTGGATTTCAAATCAGGCGCAAACCCGCCTTCGTCACCCACAGCGGTGTTGTAACCCTTGGCTTTGAGGACCTTCTTGAGGTGACCGAAAATCTCGGCACCCATCTGCAGCGCGGCGGGGAAACTTTTCGCCCTAACCGGCATGACCATGAACTCCTGAAGGTCAACATTGTTGTCGGCATGACTGCCGCCATTGAGGATATTCATCATCGGCACCGGAAGAATCTTGCAATTGCAACCGCCAATGTATTCGTACAGGAACCGTCCCCTGCTTTCGGCAGCGGCCTTGGCGGTGGCGAGCGAAACACCGAGCATAGCATTGGCTCCGAGCTTGCCCTTGTTTTCCGTGCCGTCCATTTTGATCATGTACGTATCGACCGCCACTTGATCGAACGGGTCGATACTGTCCTTCACGAGAGCAGGACCGATCTTCTTGTTTACGTTGTTGACGGCTTTGGTGACCCCTTTGCCGAAGAACACTTTGGCATTGCCGTCCCTGAGTTCGACTGCTTCGTGTGCACCTGTTGAGGCTCCCGATGGCACGATCGCACGGCCCAGGGTGCCATCCGTTAGACAAACGTCAACTTCTACCGTGGGTGTCCCCCGACTGTCAAGAACCTGACGGGCATGGATATACTGATAATCCGACATGCAAAATCCTTTCTGCTTAATCTTCCCTCTGGGAAACATATCGACACAATCCTGACCGGACAAGAGTAATTATCAGGCCATGGATTGTTCAACCAAAAAAAACAACCGGCAGATGTTGACATCTGCCGGGCACGGGAACTATCGGCAGGATCCCAGGCACTCTCGGAGTGGTTGATCCTGCCCTACTCGGAGTTGGGACCGCAGGCGTTCCGGCCTGCTAGCCTATCTCAGCGGCTTGTGCTCCCTGGAATAGTACTCATTGGTAATTCGCACCAGGACACCGGATAGCGCAATCAGAGCAATCAAGTTTGGAATAGCCATGATCCCCAGGGCGACATCGCCGAATGTCCAGACTTCCTCAAGTTTGAGAATAGCCCCGACAAATATCATCAGGCAGAACAGGAACCTGTACGGTACTATCAACTTGTCACCGAACAGATACTGAATCGAGCGATCACCATAGTACGACCAGCTTATCATAGTTGAAGTGGCAAAGAGCAACACCGCGGCAGTCACAATGTAGTTACCGTACCCACCGAGGAATGTCAGCCCCTGTTGGAACGCATAGGCAGTCATCGGGGAGCCGTTGAGCGCCTCACCGTCGATAGTGACTGTCCACGCTCCAGTGACAATAATTGCCAGCCCGGTCATGGTGCAAATTGTTATAGTGTCAATGTACGGTCCCATCATGGCAACTGTACCTTCGCGGACCGACTCGTCCGTTTTGGCCGCGGCATGGGCGATTGGCGCCGATCCCTGCCCCGCTTCGTTGGAGAATAAGCCGCGCTTGATACCCCAGATCAACGTGTACATGAAACCGGAACCGGCGAAACCACCGATAGCTCCTGGAGGTGTAAAAGCCATATTGAAGATATCAGTAAACGCTCCCGGGATCTTGTCAAGGTTCAGAAGCAGGATACAGAGAGCACCCAACAGATAAACCACTGTCATGAACGGGGAGAGAAAGGCGGTCACTTTCCCGATTCTCTTGACGCCACCTATGATCACGACACCAACCAATAGTGCAATCACCAACCCTGTCTGCCACTCCGGGATAGCGAAATCGGAATTGAGTTGATCCGCAACGGTGAAGGCCTGAATCGCATTGCCGGTCGCCAGAGCACAGATTGCCGCGGCTGCCGCAAAGACTATCCCCAGCCATTTCCAGCCGAGAGCTTTTTCCATGTAATACATCGGGCCGCCCGAAGCCGAGCCGTCCGGGTTGATCTTCCGATATTTCATCGACAGGGTACATTCGGCGTATTTCAGCGACGTCCCCAGGATGCCGGTAATCCACATCCAGAACAATGCGCCGGGACCGCCATAATGAATAGCAGTTGCCACACCAGCGATATTCCCGATCCCGATCGTAGCCGAGAGCGCGGTCGAAAGCGCCTGAAAATGCGAGATATCGCCATCGTGACTGGGGTCGTCATACTTGCCGCGGGTGATATCGATGGCATGTTTCAGCCGACGGAGCTGAATCCAGTTAAGCCGGAACGTGATGAACAACCCGGTGCCCACCAGAAGTATGATCATCGCTGGGAAAACTTCCGGCCAACCCCACACATACCCGGCCATTCCGTTGATGATATCAGCTATGAAATCCACATCGCCTCACTTTGGATAGGATTATCCTTTTGCTCGTGTAACACATTGAAAGCTGTTGTCGCAGGATAGCATCTGCTGGAAATTAGGCCAGGCATCCGGCCAGAGCAAGTGAAAACCTATTTCTGCGGCAGACAGGGAGGTCTGCCGCCCACGAAATGTCGGGCTACACAGCATACCTGTCACCGGCAGATGTCTGCTGACAGAAGGCAGGATCCCAGGCACTCTCGGAGTGGTTGATCCTGCCCAGGATTATCGTCCGGCAGGGAAGAAGCGATGGTCTTTCAAGTATTCCAGCCAGGCTGCTTTCCCCTGCTCGGCGACAAATGTTGCTACCCGGCGAAAGCCATCACCGTAGACCGGGCAGGGATCCCTTTCAAGGCAATCAATGACGTACGCCGTCAGGTCATCATCATATTGCTGCAACACCAGCAGTGCGGCATAGTTGCAGCTTCCCTCCAGCAGCGGCGGGTCTACTTTGTCTTTTCCGTTTTGGTACATCCAGACATGCATCAGCTCGTGAGCGGCAGTGGAGATGAAGTGCATTTGTGGCATGCCGGAACGAATGTAAACCGTGAACTTTCGGTTGACAGTGATACCGAGCATTGTTTCGTATTCATAATGTGCCAGGCCGAAATTATCCGCCAGACCGGAGCCGCTGAGCTGCGCCAACTCCTCGGCGGAGACGAGTTGGAAATTGACCTCATCGCAGTCAACCTCAATGCCGACTTTTTTGAGACGATCGCAGGATTCGTCCAGTAGTCTGCGAGCAATGTAGGTATCAGTAACGGCATACTCCCGGCACAGGTTACAGATATGGTGCCGATCATCGTATGCTCTTCCCCCGCCCGTAACCCGCATGCAGATCAACCTTCCGCAAAAGCTGCAGGCCGGGAGTTCATCCTGATGTCGCGAGTGGTAGTGGTTCCCCCAGTTGTCTATTAGATGGTCGCCTTCGATGATCTGTCCGCAGACAGCGCACCTGAGCGCTACATTTCGTTTCCAGCAGGAATCGTGGTATGGTTTGCCGTCGTAGACAGTATAGCGGCCTTCTATCGGCTTTCCACAAACGGCACAGCGGGGCAGAACGTGTTCACGATAGCAGGACTCATGGTAGCACTTATCACCATCCTGAACATATTGTTCCGTTATCACTTTGCCGCAGTAGTCACAGCGCAGATCCTCGGCTGTAGAGGAGCCGGAGACCAGTATGGTCACCATGATGATAGCCAGGGCGACCACTCTATATGTACTGCGTGTATTCCTCATGTATTCCCTGTAAACACCGGATAGCCGTAGTATCGGCAGAAATGTCTGAGATTGTGATGAGGATGAAAAGGAAGTACAGATTTGTCTCAACTGTCGCGACGCGCCAGGACCATTACCCCGATTGTGAACGCACTTATGCCAATCGACAACAGGATGAAGATCGGCAACGCCATTTCGCTGTAGCTGAAGCCTCTCCAGATAGCGCCCTCAATGGCAACTATGCCCCATTTGACCGGGCTGAGATGGCTGACTGTTTGCATCCACGACGGCATGAACAACAGCGGGATCATGCCTCCGCCGGTCATCGAGAACACCAGCAGAACTGCCCAGCCAATGCCACCCACCGCCTGTTCTGTTCTGCCCGAAACGCTGATTAGCATCATCAGGCCCACGAAACAGAAGATAGCTGACAGTATAGCCACGCTGAGCTTGATTGGGTGGTCGATTCGGACTCCGAAAACCAGGTGAGCAAACACCATAAGAAACAGGCAGACCGCCAGGCAGGAGAAGAAGCAGGCCAGGCCCTTGCCGGCCAAGATGTGCGCGCGTGTGAGCGGCGCTATACGAAGTCTCAGGAATGTTCCGCGTACTCTCTCCTGGACGATGGACACGGCAAAAGCGGCAGCGCACCCAATTAACGCCCACATAATCGATGACGGGAAAGTTATCTCGTAGGATGATTTGGGAAGGGCCCTGTCGTCAGTCATGGCAACAACTTCAATCTTGGGGGTTGGCATGAATGCTTCATCAGTCTCGGTAGCAGATTGGCTGTCAGTTGCCGTGTCTGTTTCTATCTCGCTGTAGAATCTGTCAAGATGTGTCAGGAGTCGTCTGATCGTGCCTGTCTTTTCGGTGCCTGTGGTGTCGGCATCGATTGCGTCTATCTGTCTGCCAAGCTGATCTCTCATGGCAGGGGGATTAGCAAACTGCGCCTGAAGGCGCTTGAAACTGCCTTGGACTATCAATCCCTGCAGCAAGCCGATTTCAGCCTTGCGGGTCGGGTCAATGCCGAGTTCAAGACTGGCTTGCTCTCCCGGTCCGAACGCGAACGAGTTACCATAACCCGGTGGGATGACAAGATAGGCCGACGCTTTGCCCCTTCGGACCTGACCTTGGGCAGAATCCAGCGGCATCGTGAAGACATTGAGAGCGTCGGAAGATGACAGCACTGAGACAAACAACCGCGAATCTGCACTCTGGTCCTGATCGACCACGATCAGTTTTATCCCACCCCGACTGCCACCGCCTCCCGCGAAGATGGCTCCAAAGAAAATGGCCATCAACAGGGGGAAACCCAGCACCCAGAAAACCGCGCCTTTGTCACGCCAGAGGAGTCGGAGATCTTTGAGGCCGAGTGTCAGAACCTTGTTCATCAGTCCCTGAGACTCCTTCCGGTCAGGTTCAGGAAAACGGTTTCCAGATCAGGTCGCTCAATTTTCACCTGCGTGAACCTTGCCCCGCCCTCTATCAGTTTGTTGAGAACTTCCAACGGCTTGGCTGTAACCATTTTGAAGAGTTTGTCTTCTAGGTGTCCTTCGAGATTGGTGGGAAGTTTGGGTCGGCTGGCAAATTCCACTTCTATCGTAGAATGCCCGCCGTGATGGGAAATCAACTCGTCAACCGTGCCCATTGCCAGCAGCTTTCCGTGATCGACAATCGCTACCCGATCGCACAGTCGCTGGGCTTCTTCCATGTAGTGCGTGGTGTAAACGATTGTCCGGCCTTCGCTCTTTAGTCTTTCAATGGTGTCGAATATCAGGTTGCGTGACTGTGGGTCTACGCCGACTGTCGGTTCATCAAGCAGAAGTACCGGGGCGTCGTGAATGAGCGCCACGGACAGATTGAGCCGCCGTTTCATCCCGCCGGAAAAGGTTTTCACCTGGTCGTTCGCGCGATCGCTCAATCCAACCACATCCAATACCCATGCGACTCGCTCTTTTAAGTGACTGCCAGCGAGTCCGTACAACCTGGCGAAAAACGCCAGGTTCTCCCTGGCGGTCAGGTCGTCGTACAGGGCCAGTGACTGTGGGGCGTTGCCTATCTGGATACGAACCGAAGGGTCGGTGGGGTCGGTGACACCGTTGATAATGACTTCCCCGGAATCCGGTTTGAGAACTCCCACCATCATGTTGATAGTGGTTGTCTTGCCGGCACCGTTGGGACCTAACAGACCAAACGTCTCGCCGCTGGCGATCCCGAAACTGAGATCATCAACAGCCAGTATGCTGCCGTATGCTTTGCGCAACTGTTGGATTTCTATCATAGCGTCTCAGGCAACATATCGTCAACAATTGTGTGCGGCAACTGTTAAGTGGGTTTGGGTTACTTCCGAAGGCGTTATCTATCAGTAGGTCAGGAGCCTTGTGCTCCTGACATTCGCGCGAAGCGCGAGAACGTACAAACAAAGAAGGCAGGAGCGCAGGCACTCTCGGAGTGGTTGATCCTGCCCTACTACTATCAGTCGTCGTCGTCTCTTAACTCTTTGAGTTCTTCCTGGAGTTCAAGGAGATCGCGCTTCAAATCACGCATATCTGAATGGAAATCTTCGTCATCAATGCGAAAATGCCATTCCATATCTTCAAGATCATCCAGATCGTCGAGATCATCAAAGTCGAAATCGAAGTCAATATCGATATCAAGGTCGTCGTCGAAATCATACAGGTCCAGAGCGTGGACCCATGACAGACCGCCCGGGAAAGACCGAAAACGGCTGCCCTTTCGGTACCCAACCTCGACCTCAATCTCCTTGTGTTTCTTGTCCCTGATTATTTCGATGTGGGCCAGATCACCCTCGTCCATCTCCCTGATAATCTCACGGACATCACCGTAATCTTCAGTCTCTTCACCATCAATAGCCACTATGACATCACCGGGTAGCAGGCCGGCATCGTCAGCCGGGGAGTCTTCCTCTACTTCATCAACAAGAACGCCCTCTCCGTCGGCACCAAGGCGATCGGCCAGCCTTTCGGAAATATCCAGAAGAGTGACCCCGATGTATCCACCCCGGTAATCGTCGTTATCCAGCGTATACGAGTACGAGTAGGAGCCACCTCTGGGAAGTCTGGGAATACTTGGTATCTTCGGAAGTATGCGAATATCGGCATCATCCCATGATCCGGAACGGTAGGAATAGCTCCGGCGAGCCGATTTCTTGCCCAGTACGACATCGATCTTCTTCTCGGAGTCATCACGCATGACAGTGAGAGTTATCTTGTCGCCCGGTGCCAACTCGGCCACAAAGTCCAGAAGGTCATCGTCGTCCCAGACCTTGGTGCCGTCGAAAGCAATGACAATATCATCTTCTTTCAGGCCGGCATCTTCAGCCGGGGAATCTTCGATAACTTCATCGATGATCACTCCGTGATCCACCGCCAGTGAGTATGTTTCAGCGAGGTCTTCATCGACAGCTTCCGTATAAACGCCAATCCAGGCCTTGCTGCTTCGTCCGGCCATCGCCAGGCTTGATGCCACAATCAGACAGAGCAGCGTCAAGAGTCCGATTCTAAGAATCTGTTTCATAATCTTGTTTCTCCTTGCTTACAACTGTAAACTATCTGCCTTGTGTTACGGAAGCTTCCGGCGGATGTTCCACTCTACGGTTGGGTTAGCTCGTTCCGGCGATTTGCTGTATTTCTGTCAAGTTAAAGGCGTCCAATCAGGTAGAGCCTGCGTCCCGATTGGTTTTTTGCCTGATGTAGGTCTAATAATCATTGACAAAACGTCGAAAAGGTCTATAATAACGAGCCGTTGCTGATTCTGATTCAGTGATGGATAACGCACACTCCCCTGTAGCTCAGTTGGTAGAGCAGCTGACTGTTAATCAGCGGGCCGTTGGTTCAAGTCCAACCGGGGGAGCTTTTCTTTTGTTAATCAATCAGTTACAAGATTTTGACCAGATTTGTTGGGATATTGTTCGTTTGTGAGGACAGCGGAGAGCTTTGGTTTCGCCCACCGGTCCGAGTGATCGTGAAGATAGATTTTCTATTTCGGTCTACTCTTGATCAGTGGGGCCGGAGTTCGCAGGCTGAGTCTGTTCGCAATTCCTGATGGCGCAGTTCACTCCGGAAAGAAATCTTCCGTCGCATAGTATCATAATTGTAGTTATCTACGCCACTACCCCACAGATGTCCAACGTTGCGAACTCTGCGGAGATGACTTATAAAGGGCTTAGGCTGAAGTAACAACTAGATGGAAAGGATAACAATTATGTTCCGCAAAGCGTCAGTCGGTGTCTTCGCGGCAGTTGTGTTCGTCTGTTTTTCCGTGGGGTTCTGTCAGAGCGATGATAGTGAACCCGACAATTATGGACAGTGGATGGCAAAGCCTCAGAATATGTGGCCGCAGATAACGATGATTAACCAGATCGAATACATTGACAAGAATCACCCTATAGCCGGATGTGGATTTTGATCTTCTCCCGATAAAACGGACACGTTAAGAAGATAGTGCTTGCTGTCGCTCGAAGTCAATCGGGCTTTTGTAGCCCAGGGTCGAGTGACGGCGTTGACGATTATAAAACACTTCAATGTA
>QNAF01000051.1 GCA_003641405.1 Candidatus Zixiibacteriota bacterium
CAGTTCGTCATGAGGTTTCAATTCGCCCGAGATGATAAGTTTCGAGGTTGGTTGACTGATAGTCCTGTTAATAAACCTCTTGATTGGTCTGGCACCGAAGGCTTGATCATAGCTGTTTCTGGACAGGTAATCGACTGCGGCCTCGGTTACTCTGAAACGGATTTCTCTTTCCGCTAACAGGTCTCCAAATTGAGACAACTGTAATGACACGATCTCCTTTATTTCATCAGTAGTCAAAGAGGAGAAGACAATGGTCTCATCAACACGGTTAAGAAACTCTGGTCTCATACTCTCTAACAGAGCTTTCAAAACATGTGCTTTCATCTCTTCATAAGTCTTCTGCCTGTTGGCTTCAGTAATCCGCAAAGATGTTTCCTGGATATACGAAGCGGCAATATTGGATGTCATGATGAGGATACTGTTCTTAAACGAGACCGTGCGACCCTTATTATCGGTCAACCTGCCGTCATCGAGAACCTGCAGCAATATGTTGATCACATCAGGATGAGCTTTTTCAATTTCGTCCAATAGGATCACACTGTATGGCTTCCTTCTGACTCTTTCAGTCAATTGCCCACCTTCTTCGTAACCGACATATCCCGGCGGAGCGCCCACCAGCCGGGAGACGGCGTGTTTCTCCATATACTCCGACATGTCGATGCGAATCATAGCTTCTTCGGTTCCATATAGGAATTCAGCCAGTGCCTTGGCCAGTTCGGTTTTGCCCACGCCGGTTGGCCCCAAAAAGATGAAGGAACCTATCGGTCTGTCCGGATGAGATAAACCCGCCCTGGACTGCCTCACGGCATTACTGACCGCCTCGACTGCCTCATGTTGACCAACTAATCTCTGGTGCAGGTTTCTCTCTAAATGTAAGAGTTTTTCAGAATCAGATTCCGTCAGGTGGCTCAGCGGAATATGCGTCCAGCGAGTGATCACTTCGGCTACTTCGTCAGCCGTGACTTCCTCTTTGAGCAGTTTTCTGTTCTGCTGAATTGACACAAGAGCGGCCGTGTGCAGTTCCAGTTTCTTCTCAGCTTCAACAATATCACCATATTTGATCCGGGCTGCTGATTCGTAGTCACCGTTGCGTTCCGACTCTGCCGCCCGCAAATGCAGTTGCTCTATCTCAATCTTAATTTGGCGGATTGCGTCCACAGTTGATTTCTCTTTCTTCCACTGCGTTTCGAGGTCATCACGTTGATAATACAATGATGTGAGTTCCTCTTCGATCGGTTTCAGCCGCTTGGCGGCATCCTTCTCCCGCTTCATCCCTTCCTTCTCAATCTCCAGTTGCCGGATTCTCTTTTCAATGGAATCCAGTTCTTCAGGAACCGAATCAATGGAAATCCTAAGTTCAGCCGATGCTTCATCAATCAGATCGATCGCTTTGTCGGGGAGAAACCGATCCGAGACATACCTGTCTGACAGTTTGGCAGCAGCTACAATAGCATCATCCGAGATCTTGATCCCGTGGAAGTTCTCGTACCGCTCGCGCAGTCCCCTCAGGATTGAAACGGTTTCTTCAACCGTGGGCGGGCTGATTATGACCGGCGCAAAGCGTCGCTCCAGTGCGGCATCTTTCTCGATGTGTTGTCTGAATTCATCAAAGGTGGTGGCCCCTATGAATCGAATTTCTCCACGAGCTAACGCTGGCTTGAGCATGTTTGATGCATCTAAGGAACCGCCAACCGCTCCCGCTCCAACCAGGGTGTGCATTTCATCAATGAAAAGAACAATACTGCCATCTGAGTCTTCTACCTCTTTCAGGATGGCCTTAAGACGTTCTTCAAACTCGCCCCGAAACTTGGAACCGGCAATCATGGCGCCAATATCCAGAGCGACCAATTGCCGCTCCTTCAGCGTCTCGGGCACCTCTCCCATCACAATCTTCTGCGCCAGCCCCTCGACCACTGCTGTCTTACCGGTACCTGGTTCTCCGATAAGAACCGGATTGTTCTTGGTTCTCCGTGAGAGAATCTTAATTATGCGACGAATCTCATCGTCGCGGCCAATAACCGGATCAAGCTTCCCCTCTCTGGCCATTTTGGTCAGATCACGAGAGTACCGCTCCAATACTCCATACTTTGACTCGGGATTATCATCGGTAATTTTATTATGACCCCTCATTGCTCTCAGCGCGTTCAGAATCTGTTCATTGGTTATGTCATGCGCCATAAGAATTCGCTGGGCTTCACATTTCGTATCCAAAATCCCAAGCAACAGATGCTCAACTGATATGTATTCATCCTTGAAGTTTGAAGCTTCTGTCTCCGCTTTTTGAAAGATATCGTTCAACGTGGTGGCGGCATGTATCTGACCACCTTGCTGTTTAGGAAGTTTACCAATGGAGTCATCAAGCTCCTGTGCAATTGATTCAACATCAGCGCCGATCTTTCTTATTATTCTAGGGACAAAACCGTCCTTCTGAATCAATAGCGATGACAGAAGGTGCTCTGCCGATATCTCTGGGTGCCCATTAGCCATAGCTGTCTGTTGAGCCTGACTAATTGCATCTATTGATCTCTGTGTAAATCTATCCATATTCATGTTTGGTCTCCAATCTATTTACTGTCAATCACATGCATATGGCGTGCCACACACATCAACACATTGTATAACAGCAGGTTAAATTGGCCAACGATTTCAGAAGCGACATATCGAATATACAGTTGCGCCACAATGGCGCACAATGCGCCAACTTGGCATAAGCCGACCGCCATGACGGCACATGCATATGTCAATGTGGCAGTTTCTCTTGGTTGAGGTATCTAAGACCCGAATTGACTTTCTTGTATTTCATTGACTTACAAGAATTGGCACGCCTTTTGATTACGCAAAAAACTGTAAACTAAGGCTCGTAAACAATAAAACGAAGGAGTTCCTGTTATGAGAAAGATCAATTCGAGAACCAAGGCCGTTTTTGCGGGGGTCTTAGCAGTATTTGTCATGTTGCTTTTCGTAATGTGTACTACTGCGACAAGTGATGAAAATGAATTGCAGGAAAATAAGCAAATCCAAACTGAGGAGAAGCGCAAGGAGCTTCTGTCAGAGGCCACTTCTGCCATTAGGGAAACTGAAAACGCGCTTAGAGCCCTTGACGATGATGATTCAGAATATGCAATTGAATCGCTGGAACGCGCTTCTGGGAAGTTGTCCATTATCTTGGCACGAGCCCCGGAATTTGCTCTCCCCCTTCAAGCGTAGAAGTGGTGACTTATGACATATTGGCTGACATTGATGCCATCGAGAAACTTCGTCAGGAAGCCGAGGAAGCTCTAAAGAAAGGGCAGCTGCAGAAGGCAAGGCTACTCATCAAGAATCTAGATAGCAAAACAGTTATCAGCTTAACCAATATACCACTAGCTACTTATCCGAACGCAATCAAACAGGCTGTCAAACTGATTGATGAAGACAAGCTTGATGAAGCCAAAGGAGTTTTGCAGACAGCATTGAACACGCTCGTGGTCACCGAAACCATAATTCCACTACCAGTCTCGGAGGCAGAGCGGCTATTGAAAGAGGCGGAGAAACTGGCCGAAGAGCCTGACCGAACTCGAGAAGAAAACGATAAACTCGCCAGACTCTTGCAGGAAGGGCGAACAGAATTGGAATTCGCTCAAGCGTTGGGGTATGGCAGCAAAGATGATTTCGAGAACATATATAGCCAGCTTGGTGAAATTGAAGACAAGACAAGAGACGGTAAATCAGGTACCGGGCTTTTTTCAGAAATCGAAGAGAGCATGCATGATGCGGCGATGTCAAGTCAACCAGAATCAAATAAACAAGAAATCGTCTCAAGTAAGAGATAACCCAGTGAAGATAGAGGATCTGGGTATATGCAGTGAAATTCTAACCCTAATCGAAGGAGGTTTTTGAGATGACGAACTTAATTGTCAGACAGAACAACACCGGCAATCGGGTGCTCGACCCGATGTTTGAGGACTTCTTTTCAGTTCCTTTAATTTTCGATCGAAGGAACGACACATTCATTCCAAAGGCTAACATCATCGAATCTGAGGATAAACTCATGTTCTCGTTCGAAGTGCCCGGAATGAAGAAGGATGACATTCAAGTCAGCATCACCGATAAACTGCTGAGTGTTAAGGGCTGCCGTGAGGAACGCATGGCGAATGAAAAAGAGCATTTGGTGAGACAAGAAATGCTCAAAGGCGAGTTCGAACGTCAGTTCACCCTACCGGAAGCCGTTCGTACGGATGATATCCAGGCTGAGTACAGCAATGGGATTCTGACAATCGAACTACAGAAGAAGGATGAGGTCAAACCACGTCAGATTGACGTCAAAATCAAGTAATCACCGACCACGTCCAATCTAACCTTAACCGGGGCCGATGTGGTGACATCGGCCCCCTATCCTTAAATGACTGGATGAGGAGAGTGGACCATGAATAGAAAAACAATCTGGCCAAAAGCTGTTATGGCTGTAATTCTCGTCGCAGCCATCTCAGTAATCATGAACTTCGGCAATGCTGCCGGAGACATCCAAGACACTAAGAGTGATTCAGATATTCTGGATCGCCCTATCAACACGTTGAGAGACTTCAACAAGGCGTTCATTGACATTTCTGCCAAAGTCAAGCCGACGGTTGTAACTGTGTCGACAGAAAGAATCCTACGCCAACGCTTCATGAATCCGTTTGGCTTCCCATTTGCCAATGATCCGTTCATTGAGCGGTTCTTTGGTCGTCGCCCCCAGCAGAATCAACCAGAAGAGAGGGAATTCCGCCAGCAAGGGCTTGGATCGGGTGTGATTGTTAGTTCCGACGGACTGATTATCACCAATAACCATGTGATCGCTGAAGCAGATTCGATATACGTTCAAACTCACGATGGTGACCGCTTCAGTGCTGAGGTTGTTGGTACAGATCAGCAGACCGATATCGCTGTGCTCCGAATCGACGCCGATGGTCTTGACTACTTGAATTTTGGCAACAGTGATGACCTGCAGGTAGGCGAAATGGTTATAGCAATCGGCAGCCCAATGAGTCAAAACCTAGCCTATTCGGTCACACAAGGAATCGTAAGTGCTAAGGGGAGATCGAATGTTGGTCTGGCGGAGTATGAGGACTTCATTCAGACCGATGCAGCCATCAACCCGGGTAACTCTGGTGGCCCCCTTGTAAATCTGGACGGAGAACTGGTTGGCATCAACACTGCAATTGTCACCAGGAGTGGAGGGTATCAAGGTATAGGCTTTGCGGTTCCCTCGCTTATGGCTGAGAGCATTATGCGATCCCTGGTTGACGAAGGCCGTGTCATTCGAGGGTGGCTCGGCGTCTACATTCAGGATGTAAGCGAAGAGATCGCTCAAGCCTTTGATCTTGAAGACAACAAGGGTGCACTAGTGAGCGAAGTTGTACCCGATAGCCCGGCCGAAGATGCCGGCCTTCAAACCGGAGATGTCATCGTCGAGGTCGAAGGCAGAGAGATTGAAACCGCAACAGAACTAAGAAGTACCATAGCCTCCGCAGGTCCCGACAGCAAAGTAAAGATGAAGGTACTGCGAGACGGTAGAACCGAATATAAAAACCTTAGACTGGGTGAGCTTCCAGAGGAAGATATTCGGATAGAAACCGAAACTGATCTCGAGGAATTACTTGGATTCGCTGTTGGTGATCTGAATCGTCAGCTTGCTGAAAGGTATAGTCTGGATCG
Source organism: Candidatus Zixiibacteriota bacterium (assembly GCA_003641405.1). Classification (GTDB taxonomy): domain Bacteria; phylum Zixibacteria; class MSB-5A5; order GN15; family FEB-12; genus B22-G1. The sequence continues at coordinate 5,677 of QNAF01000051.1, forward strand.
TTGGACTGATGGTATCGTAGTTACCGAGATCGATCCCTATAGCAAAGCCGGACGGGCCGGATTACGCGAAGGTGACCAAATAACTGGGGTGAACCGTTCCCGCGTAGCCAATAAGGATGAATTCGAATCCAGGCTCAGCGGTGTCGAACAAGGTGATAACGTTTTACTGAATGTCGTGAGAGGAGGACGCAATCTCTTTGTAGCATTTACTGTCTAACTCACGACAACGTCGAAACCATAGTAAGGCCTGTGTAGTATAATCTGAGGGACGTTTCTACAAACGTTCCTCAGCAATTGATGGGGCCATGTTTGGATCGGTAGCAACATGAGCAAGAAAGTGTCTAAGTCTGAGCGGAAGCGCAGCTCAAATGGAATCGAAGGCACACCTCCGCCAGACCTGAGCAGTGTTTCGCGGCGGTATTTTCGTCTCTATCCAAAACTGGCAAGGCTTGGATCAAACGTCGAAAATGCCGTCAAGCAATTCCTCGAAAGAGACAATATTGGGTATGTCTCGGTAACTCATCGAGTCAAACAACTCGATCGATTTCTCGAAAAAGTCGGTCGCAAACAATATGAGCAGCCCTTTGCTCAGACGAAGGACCTCGTTGGGCTTAGAGTTGTGTGTTTCTTCCAGAGTGATGTTGATCGGATTTCAGAGCTCATTGCTCAGGAATTCCAGGTAGTTCATAACAAGAACAAGACAGACCATCTCCCACCAACACAGTTTGGATACCGATCACACCATCTTGTTGTGAACGTTAAGAAAGCGTGGGCAGATACACCCAACTACCGTGGGCTCGAGGATCTGAAGATCGAGATCCAGATCCGTACAGTGCTCATGCATGCCTGGGCTGAAATAGAACACAGGCTAGCGTATAAGCGGACAGAGCATATCCCCGGTCAATTCCGGCGGAAGTTCTCTATGCTCAGTGCAAAATTGGAGGAGGCGGACGAGCAATTCGAAGAACTCGCCTCAGCCATTACAGATCTCAAGGGTGAAATTGAGGAGCGCACCCAGCGAGTGTCCGCTTTTGATTCAGAGTTGAGACTAAACCTGGATACGCTTCAAGCATTCTTGGATTATCAACACCCCGATGATATCCACAATATGCGTCAAACCCGGGAACTATTCGACGAAATGCTCTCAAATCAGATCACGATAGGTGACCTTGTTGATGATTACGCAGACAATCGTTTCACCACGCGAAATCAAGATTATAGTCACTCGGACGACTCGAGTGATCAAAACCAGACTGAGTTGGCCAGACGTATCATTAAGCTGAAAGGTCACAGGCATCACCGTGAGAAACGTGCAGACGCAGAGATAAACAGATCGAAGGAAGATACTAACTGAGTACATCATAATCCCCTTGGTTCCGTCCAACAGGCTTGAGAGTAGAACCATCTGACGAGGATTTCACTGTGACCAAATTGTGTCCTCAGCCGTCGTAAGTTATTGCATGATATTCAGTGACATAGCTGACCGGTGGGGGGTTCAAGCAAATGATCCGGCTCGCAAGTCGCCGTAAGCTATTGACTTACATGGGATTATAACAAATGGAGGTGGGGGGAATCGAACCCCATACTCGCGTTGTGGCACAAGGACTTACACTCTATTGTGACCAAATTGTGACCACTTTTTCTGGTGTCTATTTCAGCAACAGCATCTTCTTCGTCTCGACGTGATCATCAGCCTGGAATCTGTAGAAGTATACCCCGGTTGAAACAGCTTCACCCGTCGAACTCGTACCATCCCAAGCTATAGAATACGTGCCTGCTGATTCCTCTCGATCAACGAGTGTTCGCACTTTCTGGCCCAAGAGATTGAAAACATCGATCTTCACACTGCTTCGTCTTGGCAGGCTATACTCAATCGTTGTTACCGGATTGAACGGATTGGGGTAGTTCTGAGACAGCTCAAAGCGATAGGGCAGAAGCGAACCATGATCATCCTCAACGTCCAACGGTGAGCCATTAGAGAGATAGAGCGTGTCGTCGTCGACCCCATCGATACCATCATCGACAATGACCATCAACTGCGCTTCACTCACATTGTTCCAGTTGGGTACGAGATGTTGCTCAGAGTTGGCTCCGACAGCGATATCGAAGTGTATGAACTCTTTCATTTCGGGTCCGCCAAGATCCCTGATGACGAGATCATACGATGACGCCACACCAAAATTAGCCAGGCGCAGACCGTTGGTCGGAGTCAGTTCGAGAGCAACCGAGTCGGCAGCCGGCAATTGCAGATCACCCAACGCCAAGTGTTGCTCGCGATCGGGCTGAACAATGACAAAGTCGAGGTCGCACGTGCGGACCGCTCCGTCAGGATTATCCAGATGCATCCCGTCGCCACCCCGTATATCAACCTGCTCCACATCATTCGCTCCAACACTGTCACGGCGATAGGCCATGATAACGTCATCATTAAATACGGTCAGATGTGCATAGTCCTCACCGGAACCCGCCAACTGGCACGACCAGTCGCCATCGGGAAGAAGATAGCCGATCGGATCACCTGCCCCGGCCTTGGGCCTGATCGGCCTGGCCCCTGGAACATCATTGAAGGCCGAATCACCGTACTGCCCTATTGCCCCGATCCCTAATTCAAATCGAATCGAATCGCCGTCACTCCAATACGCCTCAACGTAACCTGGAGCCTGCGAAGCCGCTGCTGCCACCGGTGGCGCTTCGCGGGCAGACTGGGACATCTCCGCCAGTCCGGTGTAGTTCGACAGCGGGTCTTCAAGGTAGCATTCTTTGTCACCTGCCCAACCCAGCTCCAAGTACTCCCAGCTGTTGGTCACGGTGTCGAAGTGGATATCTAGAGAAAGAGTCGGCTCGTTGCTGTCATATACACGCAGAGCCCAGGCACCGGATGGGAACCGGTGCAGAGAGTAAGGCGTCACTGCATGACAACCCTGGTTGTTGACCGTACTGGTATCGCAGATTGTGATGGCGCTAATGGCGCTCGAGGCTTCCAATTCGCAGAACATCGAACGCACATCCGCCAGCGTCTCATTCGGTGTCTTAGTCTCGGCCACAATCCAATGGTCATCGTTCTGCTGCCCATACTGATAAGTATAATAGCGATTGATCAGACTTCTGCGAGGGTCGGTCATGAGCACCGCATTAAGATTCGTAAAGGGACCGATCTCGAGCCGGGCGGCAAATGCGGCTGCGTCCTGGAATGCCATTAGCGAAGTCATGGCCAGGCCAAAACATGAGCCCCCCCACGCTTCTTTGATCGATGCCCAGCGAAACAGTGCCGAAGGCCTGCACTGCGGGGTCGGCCAGTAGTTGAAATAGCAGGCTTCAGCACCAAAGGCTTCGACGAATGTCGGCCAACTGGGATAGTCCCAGTTAGCGGCCCCCAGATTGTGGAATTCATCTGGGTAAGGTAAGCTGGTGTACGGATCCGGTACATTAAAGTAGTCCGGCCAAGCTGAGGCCGGCCACATGTTGGCTTCCTCATTCGCAAACTGCCAATTGTCATTAGGGTTTACATAGGTAATCAACGAATCGTTCCGCATGCGGGTGAGGCCCAGGTGTTTGATCTTAAACGGTGCGCTCAGATCGAACAGGCTGGGATAGGCGGTAGAGGTCACCCGAACATAACACTCCGCGGTTGTCTCATAGGCAGGTATGCTCCAGGTGTAGTAGTTCGAGGTCGCATCCGTGCCCGAGGCAATAGTATTCCAGCCCACATCTGGTTGATCCGGATTATAGCTAGTATTGTAAGCGATATCTACCGAAGCCACACTATCGGGCACTCGCCATTCGATGTTGAAAGTGCCATACGCTACCACCCATTTGTCGCTGCTGGGCTGCAAAACGCGAATGGGTGAATCATCGGCCTCGCCGTTAAACTCGTCAGCGCCGATATCAACCAGCATGCTGCCGTTTTCGTCGCCGTCGAGGATACGAGCATCTTCATCGATGTCGAACATCTCCTGCGTTTGTGGCGTGAACCCGGCGTCTATCAATTGGGACGCCTCCGAGAGATGATAATCTAGTATGCGATAGACGCTGTTAGTGTCAGCGTGATCTCTGATGTCACCCAGGACTATCAGCGTATCGGCAGAGATATTCCAGACCAAGTACCAGTAAGGATCGGCTGTATCAGGACAGACATAACGCCCGGCCAGATCCTGCCCGGACGGAAAGCTGGCCGATTGGTCGACCAACTTCGACAACCCGGAGGCGCGGTCGAAACTCAACGTATCTATCTGGCCGGTAATTTCGGGTAACAGCCCGGGCGGCAGGTTTACGTTAGTGGCGAAATCACCCCCCAGCGCCTGGAGATCCTCGACCGTATATATCCGACCATCAGGTCCCTCGTAGCGAAGTTCCTCGGACTCATTACCATTATTCCAGAAGCTATTGCCGGCGACAATTGGTGCTCCATCGTCGCCTTTGAGCAAGCCATACTCAGTATGACCTACCATAAGATTATTAGCGATCACACATTGTTCAATGTCGTCCAGGCCCCCCACCAGGATTCCAATCTCCCCGTTGTTGATGACCGTATTGCCAATTATCTTCGCTGTACCACCGGACAGATGAATCCCGTAGGGATACTCCCCGTACTGATTCAGCCCGTTGCCAACTAGAACGTTGTTGTCGATTCTTATCGGGATGCCGTTACCATAATTGTCGAGGCCACGGATCGCCGCATAACCGTTACCGACGAACACCGAATGCAATATCTCTATCGACTCCAGCCCATGGTCAACCGGGAAGATGATGCCATAGCCAGTGTTGTTGGCGATGCGGCAGTCTTTCAGTTCAATATTGGTGAAATTGTCTCCAAGATAGAATACCTCAATACCGTCCACTTCGTTGTTTAGCAAGCTGACGTTAGTGAGGCTCAGCGACTGATGATAGCCGGTGCGATTCTCATAGAAAATAGCGGCGGAGAAAGGGTCGGTGCCGGTAATGCGCTTAATAGTGGTATTGGAGATCTCATAGTCATACCCGTAGGCACCGCGCAGGGTCACACCTGAATACCAGCTATCTTCGATTGTCACACTGTCCAGGGTGAGACCGCCAAACGAGTGAATCCCGCTACGGGGATAGCGAATCAAGGTCCTCCGGATATCTGCGGTTGCGCCCGAGTCGATAAATATGCCGCTGCCCCTGGCTATCCAGTTGCTCAATATCGGATCCGGTTGAAACTTGTTATCGGTATCACCGCCGTGCTCGTCATCTTCCCACGAAGTGAGCACCGAGCTATCAATATACAGCCTGCCCTCATTATCAAACCCTCCCAGAGTGTGAAACTTGAGCACCGATCCCTTTCCGATCGCCAGCGCTCTTCCAGACGGTACATGGATTTCGTTGGCAATAATCGGCAGATCATCGCTGCAACGAATGAAAGCCGAATCAACCGCCTCGGCTTCAATCAAATTAATCTTGTTCTGATCATCGTTATTGCCGGTGATGTCCTTTATTGACCTTATCCCACAGCGGCGTACGTCAATCAGGGCACTGAGATCATCCTGCCAGTAGTCAACGTCTTCAAAACGGCAGTTCTCTAGAGTGAATTCATCGGCATCCCAAACAGTGATAGGATAGCTATAGTTGGGGAAATTGAGACGTTCAAAGCGACAATTGCGAATAGTCACGGATATATCATTGTCACCATTAGTATCTCCTATGCTGAGTAGATTAAGAAAAGGTGGGCTATAGTCGGGGAAATAACAGTTTTCGATCACTCCTGATCCACCCATAACCACGAAGGGAACCGTGTTCATGGTATTGTCATGATACTGGCACCGAAAGGTAGTATTGGCCCAATGGAAACCGTGCGGCTCATAGCCACCCCCCGAGAAAATCTCGAAAACCCCTTCGACCCGGATCGGGTCGAGGTCAGTGCCGACAAAGCTGACTCCCCCGGCGGCACTTATCCGCCCTTCTTGGTCCCCTCCCGGTTGCATATAAATGACGAACGGTCTGGTGGGATCAAAGCCCCCCGCCTCAAACGACACCGAACTGCTAGCGAGGATGGGCGCCTGCACAATAAACGGAGGCCCGGGGTCAAAGCCCATTTCTCTTCCGTAGGCATTTTGGAAGCCCCGATCAAACGTCGCGCCTTTTGTCACGAGCGGTTTGACCTTGTAGTCACGTTCCGTTTCGTCCCAGAGCATGTTGACATAGACGTCTGCTTGGGTTGTCGGGTACAGTACCAACAAAATGGCGAAGGTTAGGACACCAATAGTGGTCATTAGCCGGACGGGTCGCAGATGGCTCATATGAGAACTCCAAAATTTGGCGGTTAGGTTATTCTGCAGCGCAAGATGTCAGACTATATCATTTTCTTCGATATGTCCAATTCACCAACCTCTCGGCGAATCAGATCAGCGACCAGATGCTGGATTGTGGTACCGTCGTGAGCTACGCGGATATTGAGCCTGCGGTGGGTTGTCTCGTCGAGTCGGATGTGAATCATCGGTCCGCGGGGAGGTTCTTTTGGAGGTCCTGGCACACTCACACTCCTCATCTAGTGTTCGGCTATAAATATAGCCGATATCAACCAGTTTGTCAACGTTTACCAATGCAGATCTATCTACCTTGATACCACAATATCTCGTGTTATTCGGGGATATAGGGCCGCAAGGCTTCGTAAGTTGTTGTGGTGCAATAAGATGGAGGTGGGGGGGATCGAACCCCATACTCGCGTTGTGGGACAAAGACTTACACCCTATTGTGACCATATTGTGACCGTTTTTTTGAACCCATAATAGACTTCTAAGTTCCCTATTCCTCCCCATATTTCGATAGAAGCGCTTGGAAACGCGG
>QNAF01000052.1 GCA_003641405.1 Candidatus Zixiibacteriota bacterium
AGGTAGACAATTGGTCCCCATACTGATACCCTGCTTGAGAAGCTGGCGCACTGTTCTTGAGTTCATCATTGCCCGGTAGCAACCGGGGTATCTTGTCGGAATCAGTGAATCCACAATGGACCGAACCATTCGTTCGTCTGCCGGTACACGTAGATCAAGGACGATCTCTCTTATGCCTGAGAAGGTGGAGTCGACGGGCTCCCTCGTAAGCACATGCCCCCATCCACTGGAATCTGTAGCACTAAGTGACTTGCGGAACCTTCGCTCACCGCGGCTTCTGGAGTAACTGTAGCGACCGATAGTGAAAAACTGAATAGGGCCTTCTGTAAACGGCTCCTGTTCTAATAGATGCATCTCGTCTTCAAGCTTCTGCATTTCTGCCGCTGTCATGCCATCTGGACTAAGTCGGCGTACAATATCGTCTTTATAGTGACCAACACAGAACTCAATACTGTCTCTGTTCGGTATGAAATACCAGAAGTAGGAGCGAGTTGGTCCCCCACATCCGGTGGCGATAAGTTCCAATCCGCTGGTATCCTTAGCAGGTATCACCAGGTCCAGATGATAGACTCCCGGGCTATCGGGTCGAGCATTTGTTGTCCAGGAACGCGGCCCGGAATAATCCAAGTTGTGGACATCAATAACTTCCAAGAGAACTTCACCGCAAGGTAGAGTGGACGCCACTTCTACTTTCAGGTTAACATGTCCGGGCTTCACATGCTCAGGCTCAGCTATTACCCACATAAGCTTGAACGGGATAGACCCCACTTCGTAGCTATCCTTGCCGTAGCCGGCCTTCTCCAGAAGTGCATCCAATTCAGCGCGACTGACCAGATTGACGGAATCCGGGACCCTCGTCATTACCTTGTGCTGCGCTGCCCCTGTACTGCATAGAACAGCTACAGCAACAACTGAAACCATAATCAAGTTCTTCATCTCTCTCAACATACGCATAAACCCCTTTCATGTCCTTATACAAAGGACGTTCCAGCCCAGACGGTTGTTCAAAACCGTTCCATATCTCAATTCCGTCAGGTTACGAGCAACCTGACCTACTATTGAATATCCCAACAAGTACACAATGCGAGTATTCCCAATACGTAATTCGTGAAATCCGATCTGGATTGTCAAGAGAGAAGCTGCGAAATGCCAAGATATCACAGCAAGCCGTGTGGTTCTTTGCGGCAAAATTAGACTAAACCAAGTCGCTTGCCATTACGTCTAATTAACAATATCATGCTGGAGAATCACGGTTAACAACGATTGAAAGGACCATACCATGAAACGCACGTTTAGCAGTCTGGGACTGATTCTATTGGCCTGTCTCGTAGTTGTAGCGCCGGTGTTGGCGGATGACTACCTCGAAGGCCTTCAGCCCGACCAGAAGATTAACGGGTTCACAACCCTCAATGTTTATGAGAACAGCGCCGGCAAGGCGATGGGGGCGCGTTTTGTTTCCGACAAGTACGGTTTTCTCATCGACGTGATGCAGATTCAGTCAGTGCCTCAGGCATTCTACTGGGTCAAGACACCGCCGACATCAAGCATGGGTGAACCTCACGCATGTGAGCATCTGCTTTTGGGCAAAGGCAACCGTGGTCGTTATGTATCGGCCCTGGAAGACATGGCCTTGGGAAACAGTTCGGCTTACACCACCCAGCAGTGGACGGTTTACCATTTCAACACGACTGCCGGCGAAGATACCTTCTACGAGTTGTTCGAAGCTAAACTGGCGGCGTTGCTGAATCCGAATTTCGAGGACGAGGAGATACTGCGCGAAGTCTGCCACATCGGTGTGAATGTGGATCAGGAGACCGGGGAGCTTTCTTTGGACGAGAAGGGTACTGTCTACACCGAGATGGTGAGCGCGTTTGAGCAGCCCTACTATTCCACCTGGGGGCAGGTCTACAAGATGATCTACGGGAAGGAACATCCCCTGGGCTATACTTCGGGTGGTAATCCCGATGTTATGCGGGCAATGGTACCTGATGACATGTGGAAATTCCACAAGGATTTTTATCGCCTGTCCAACATGGGTGTAATTGTTTCAATTCCGAGTGAAATCACAATCCCGTCTTACCTGAACCGTATGGACGAGATGCTTGCGCGTTGCCAGAATTTTGAAGATTCCAGCGAATTTGTTGGTATCGGAGCTTTCGATTTCCCTGAGCCACACCCAGAACCGGTTGGGACAACGAAGCTCGCCACCTATCCCAGTGAGCGGCAGGAAGATCCCGGCTATCTACTGTACTGTTGGTGGTCGGATTTGGAACTTGGCTGCAATGAGCGCTTCATGCTCGATCTGTTCCTGCAGACTTTTTCTTCCGGCCAGACATCTAATTTGTACAATCTATTCATCAACTCCCAAACTCGCCGGATAGACCTCGGCGGGAACACGGTCTACGGTGGTTCTGATAACGATCTGGGTACAACTGTGTACTTCGGTCTTGAGGGCATTGGTAACTCCAATGTGAGCAGGATCATGCTGGATAGTGTGGGGTCGATGATTGTGGCCGCGATGCGGCACGTGCGTGATCTTGAAGATGGTTCTGAGGCTCTGCGCGAGTTCAATGATCGCGCTCGCAACCGGTTGACTCAACAGAAGAGGCAGGCTGACAATTTTCTAAACTCTCCACCGACGTTTGGTTTCCGTGGTGGTCCGGGAGGAGCCTGGCAATATGCTCTTCTGGATCTCGAATGTGAGACCAGTTTCCGCAAGTCGCTTGTGGGCAAGGAGCGCTTTGCTTTCGCAGAGGAGCTTCTCTCCGGTAACAAGAATATCTGGAAGGAGAGAATCGATAGCTGGGGCATGCTCACGGTTCCACCGTATGCACTTGGCGCTACGCCGAGCACGGATATCATAGCGAAGAATGCTGTTGCGAAAGAGGCTCGCATCGCAGGTTACCTGAATGATTTCAAGAAGAAATACGGTACTGAAGATGACCAGCAGGCCATCGCCAGCTACCAGGAGGAGTTTGACGCCAAAACAGCAGAGCTTGAGGCTCTGGGCAACGACGATAAGCTTCCGGGATTCGTCGATAATCCACCGATGACTCTGGACGACCAGCTTGACTGGCAGACCATCACTCTTCCCGGCGGTGTGCAGATGGTAGCTTCGACGTTTGAAAACATGACGGCGTCGCAGGTAGGTCTTGGCCTCAGATTGAATGTGATACCGGAATCGCTTCTGGTCTATGTGCCGTTGTTACCGAGTATTCTCACCAATATCGGCGTGATTCGCGATGGACAGGTCATCACCTATGATCAGATGACAGAGCGACTGAGGCAGGAAGTGCTCGGCTTGAACGCCAATTTCAGCACTGGATACACCACGGAGCGAGTAGAGCTCTTCCTTACAGGACGGGGCAATAATCTTGACGAATTGAAGAGCGCTATCGGATGGATGGATGCGGCGCTTTTCTCTCCGTATTTATCCGCCGACAATTTGCCAAGGATGCTTGACCTTATCGACCAGTCCATGTTCAACCTGAGGGATGTTACAAACGGCCATGAGGAGAACTGGGTTGGAGATCCGGCAAATGCTTACCGTTTCCAGCATAATCCGCTTTTCCTTTCAACCAGCAGCTTCATGACGAAGATTCATCATCTCCAACGACTCAAGTGGATGCTCACCGATCCCGGCGATGAACAGCAGCGCGAGGAACTTGCCGGATTTATGACAGCACTGGCGGCTGCCGGTAAGGGTAAAGACAGGGAAGCGTTGGTGGGGATGCTAAGTGAGCTGACGGATGCCGAGGGGTCAGAATCAGATGGTGCTTCTTCGGCTATCAAAGAGAGCTATCTGGCTCTCAGTGAGTCATCACGCAAGATTGCCGGTGAAATCGCCGGTGTTCTGAGGAGTTCGCTTGACGATATCCCGGATGCTCATCTTGCAGTCGATTGGATGTATCTTTGTACCGAGACCAGGGCCGATCTTTTGGTCAGTCCGTCAGAGGCAATCGCGGAAATCAGCCACATTCTCGATCTTATTCGCAAAGCCGATGTCGCGCGTATGTACATGGTGTCCAACACTGCCGATCGTGAAGCGACAATGCGCATGATTGGAGGACTGGTTGGCAGGCTGGATTCCGAGCATGCTTCCGTTACTCAGGATTATGGCAGCACGGATCGGATCGCAGCCCGCTTGCAGGAACGTGAGCCGTCCGCCACAGATCCTCTTTATGTGGGTCTTGCTTACGAAGGTACGCGTAACGGTATTCTGCAGTTCACTGCCAGGCAAGCCGGCTGTTATGATACAACCTCTGCTTCGGTACTCAAGTGTCTGTCCGGCAAGTTATACGGTGGTGGTGGGCCACACGGCCTGTTTATGAACACATGGGCTGCTGGTCTTGCATATAGTAACGGTTACGGCTATAATCCGGGTAGTGGGCGGTGCTCTTACTATGCAGAGCGGTGTCCGGATGTTGCCGTCACAATGCGATTCGTGGTTGACCTTCTCAAGAATGCCAAGGATGATCCCGGACTTGCTGACTACACTATCGCCCAGGTGTTTGGTGGTTCGCGGGCGGCGTCTCGCTATGAACAGAGAGGTGCTGCCATGGCCGCAGATCTTACTGATGGTTTCACGCCTGAGATGGTTCGGGCTTTCCGTCAGAGAGTTCTCGACCTCAAGGCTTCCGAGAACCTCTATGGTAAGTTGAAAGCGCGTATGGAAGAGTCTTACGGGCCGGTCCTGATCGGCTATGGTGCTCCCTTGTCAGAGAGTAAAGACGGTAATTTCTTTCTGATCGGCCCCGAAACCCAGTTCGAGTTGCTGGAAGACCTCATTGAGCAGGCGGAAAGCAAACAGACAGTGTACAGGCTTTATCCGCGTGACTACTGGTTGGCTATGTAGTCTGGCGTGGTTCTTGCAAGCTTATTCAATGCGAAGACTCCGCAAGTGGGTGCGTTTCACCGCACCCACCGCGTTGTCTCCTAATCCTGATCTTGACAATTAGTTATTTCTTCCTATATTGAAATCAAGTTGTTCTCATCTCACCTGCCTGATCGGCGGGGTTACTAGTACTGCGTAGGATAGATTATACATACCGTCATCGCCTGAGGTTACTTATGAAACTGTCAAGAAGTTGTATTGGAATCTTCTTCGCGATCATTCTGCTTGCATCACAGATACTCGTTGCAGAGCCTATCAATTCTGATAGCATACAACAGGTTCTCAACAACTACCGGGATAGCTCAAACTCCCAGCCTCTTTCATCCGAAAGTCCGGGTATCACCTTTCTGTCCAGCATTCTATGGGCTGGAATTGAAGATGTCTGGATCGATGGCAACTACGCCTATTGCTCGTTTGAAAATGGTTTGGTCATTCTTGATATCTCGGACCCGACGGACCCCGACTATATCTCCTCTCTGTATCTTGAGGGGGGCGGGAACGGACTCTGCAAGGCAGATGACTACGTTTACCTTGCGGACGGCAGTACCGGCCTGGCGATCATCTCAGTAACCAATCCCGCAAACCCCGTACTTACCGGCAGTTACGACACACCCGGCAGCGCGAGGGATGTTATAGTAAGCGGGAACTTTGCCTTCGTGGCCGACAACTACAGTGGTCTGCAGATCATTGACATTTCAACGCCATCGACTCCGTCGCTTGAGGGGAGCTTCGTTTACGACGCCGAGCGAACGGCTGCCAATATCACAATAGAGGGCAACACGGCCTATGTCACCACCTATGGCATCGGCATCCGAGGTGTGACGTTTTTCGACGTAACTGACCCATCCAGTCCGGACTCGGTTGGCTTCTATGATACGGTTGGTAACCCCGGTGAAGCCGACGTAGTCGACACCATTATGTACATCTCAACTGGCACGCATGGCTTTCACGTTATAAGCGTCAATGACCCCGCCAATCCAGTTGTACTTGGAGCGTTTCCCACAACTCATATCACGCGTGATATTCAGATAGTGGGCACACTTGCCTACACGGCGGAATGGTCCGGTGGTCTCCAGATAATCGACGTCACCACTCCTGGTGGCATGTTCTTTGTCGGTAGTAACACCGACTCCGAAATCGCCTATAACGTATTTGTTATCGATGGTATAGCCTACATGGTGGACACAGGTAACGGCCTTCGGGCAATTGATGTCAGCACATCTGGTGCTCCGGTTCAAGAGGGTTTCTACGCCACGATAAACTCGGTTGAAGATGTCAGGATTCAAGACACGCTTGCATACGTTGCCTGCGGAACAAGTGGGATGCAGATTGTCAATATTACCGATCCTCAATCACCGAGTTTGATGGGCCTTTACGCCGACTGTGACGAGGCTCGCTCCGTCTTCGTAAAGGACAGTGTGGCCTACGTTGCCGACGCCGATGTAGGTGTACACCTGGTGGATATAAGAGATCCGCTATCCCCAGTACAGTTTGATGTATATGATATCATGGGATTCACAAACGACGTCTTTGTTCTCGACACATTGGCATATATACCAGTAGTTCCATTCGGCCTGGAAATCGTGAATGTGAAGAATCCTGCAAATCCGTTGTTTCTCGGTTTTGGTGAAACAATGGACCTTGCCTGGCACGTTTTTGTCGCTGACACCGTAGCCTATGTGGCCGATGGTGACAGTGGTATGCAGATTATCAACGTTGCCAACCCGACTTTTCCTCAGCAGATCGGTCGATTCTATCGTCACGGTGCGTTCGCTCATGATGTTTACGTCGAGAACGCATTGGCCTATATTGCGGATTTCGAGTTTGGCTTACAGGTCGTGAATGTCAGAAATCCATCCATGCCTTTGGAGGTCGGATCACAGAACACTTATGGTCTTTCGATGGGTCTTCTCATTTTGGACGATATAGCATATATAGCGAACGGACCCACAGGGTTCCTGAGTCTTGATGTCAGCGACCCGGCTGTTATGGACACTGTAGACTACTATAATACACCAGGTCAGGCATCGGCTGTTGCTGTCTCCGGTGATTTGCTATGTGTTGCTGATCAGGGCTCACTGATATTTCTGCAAATGGAGAGTGGTTGTTGCATCCCTCCGACTGTGGGCGATCTTGACCAATCCGGCGGAGACTTAGGTTTCAACTACGACGGTGCTGATCTTTCGCTGATGATCAACGGTCTCTTTATCAATCCTTCGACAGGCTGGGACGGCATCTGTCTCGATGAAGCCGATATTGACTTCAGTTGTGATCGCCCGTGCGATAATGACATGGCTGTTGATGGTGCCGACCTGTCGTTGTTAATCGATGCCTTATTCATCCACCCCTTGCAGTATCTGCCGAGTTGTGATGGTTTGAAGAACTTATAGGCCACTCGAGTGAAGCGGGAGTCAAGACGAAGAGTCTGCAGCATATCTCATTTGTAAGTTGTTGAAAAACTGATAGATGGTGGGCGGAGTACGTCCTCGTGCGCCGCCTGATGCCAAGCTATCGGCAGACGAGGAGAGGTTGTCCCAAAAGATTGTTTCGCTGGGTCCTGACCTCGACTTAGTCGAGGATGTGACCCTGCGATTCTTTGGATGTTACTGCTGCCCAAAAGGTTCCTCAACCGGCAGTTCACATGCCCACTTTCAGTGGACACAGGAACCGCCGGAACGAACACTTGTGGACCAACCTCAGGACATCTGCCGCGCACGGGTCTGATTTGGCTCTTGCAAGCTCGTTTAGTACGAAAACTCAGCAGGTGGGCGCGGTTTTACCGCGCCCATCACTTATTATCTTGACGTTTGACGTTAATCCGCTATATTAGCTAATTGAGGGATGTTACTGAAGAGTTTTTTGGTCTACTTTCCTCAGAAGAGTGGCTCCCTGTACGGGGAATCTTCCAGCAAGCATCTGGCCGCAAGAGTGAGCGGCAGTTTCATATCTTGAGAATATTGAGGAGCAGACACATCTGCTTCTTTCTGATTGCGACGGACATAAGATACGTACAACAGGACTGGAGAAAGGACGTAGGAATGCACAAGAATGACAGAGGCGCTTTTCGCAGCGCAGGAAAGACAATGCTGATTATTGCGATCATGATGATCGCTTTAATGGTCAGTCCGCTGATTGCAGCGCAGCAAGACAATGATCGAGCTGTACTCAGCCCTCAGCGAGTTGACCTTGCGGCTCAGGAATGGCAATTGCTCAAGCAGGCTCACCCCGGCGTGAAAGCCTATAAATCCGGCGATCTGACAACTCGGCTGTATGGCGGATCGTTTGGCTCCGGCACGTCACCGGAAGATGCCGCCGAGCAGTTTCGGTCGAAGTGGGCAGGTGTGTTTGGTGTTTCACCTGCCAATCTGGTACCGGGTAAGTTAATCGACAAGAACATCGTGTCTCAGCCGGTGATGTACAATGCAGCCACTGACACTTACAAGTTTACCCTCGTGTATTACTCTCAGTATCACGATGGTATCCCGGTGTTCGGGTCAGAACTCAGGCTGCTTGTTCGTAACGAGCCGGAATACCCGGTCGTGCTTGCGGTATCCACACTGCGTGACCTTGATGATTTTGCGGCTGACAAGACCCGCGTGGGCGTTCAGTCATTGGAGGCTGAACAGGCTGCAAGGCAGGCCGAACCGAGCCTTACTGACTTCACGGAACAGGGAGCAGTGATTTGGGCAGGTGTCGAGAACGAGTTGAAGACTCCGAAGACTGCTGTTAGGTTCCTGGGTTCATCTGATTTCCCTGAGAAGTTCCGGTTCATTGTTGATGCCGCTACCGGAGAGATACTCTATAAGGAAGACCTCATCATATTCGAAGATGTTACAGGCAATGTCAGCGGCATGGTGACTCCGGGCTGCAAGGCTATGGAATGCGCCGAGGAAGTGCTAACACCATTTCCTTATGCGCAAGTCAATATAGACGGCGGCAACTCTGCCTACGCCGACGAGAACGGTGATTTTGTCATCACCAATAGCGGTACTTCTCAGGTTTCGGTGCTTTCACCGATTGTAGGACGCTATTTTGAAGTCTTCAACTACTCTGGTGTTGAAGAGGTGGACACGGCCATCGTGACGCCGCCGGGTCCGGCTGACCTTATTCACAACGAGGCTAACACGGAAGAGCATGTACTGGCACAGTCCAACGGATATGCTAACGCCAACGAAGCGCGTGATTACGCGCTCAAGTACAACCCGATGTATCCGGTAATTCACGATCAACTGGGTTTCCCTGTGTATGTCAATCGCACCGACGGTTACTGTCCCGGTAATGCGTGGTATGACTATAGCTCGATTAACTTCTGTGTATCAGGCGACGGGTACGCCAACACTTCGTTTGCCAGTGTGTCGCAGCACGAGTACGGTCATCACCTGATTGCCTCAGGCGGCAGTGGACAGGGAGCGTACGGCGAAGGAATGGCCGACTGCACCTCCATGCTGATAGCGGACGATCCCGGCTTGGGGTACGGGTTCTACATATACGAGTGCGACAACCCGTTACGTAACGCTGACAATGATATGCAATACCCCTGTGACGGTACGATTCATTACTGCGGTCAACTGTTATCAGGCTGTGTCTGGAGCACCCGCAACGAGCTGGTGGACATACACGTAATCAACTACATTGATACGTTAGCCAATCTGACTGTCAACAGCATACTGCTGCATACGGGCACTGAAATAACTCCCCAGATAACGATTGATTTCCTGACCCTTGATGATGACGATGCTGATATTGGCAATGGGACGCCTCACTACTGGCAGATCGCAGCCGGTTTCGGAGCGCACAACATGGACGCCCCGCCGCTGGAACTGCTTGCGTTTGATTATCCGGGAGGAGTTCCTTCGATACTTCCGCCGGAAGCAACAGTGCAGTTTGATGTAGTTGTTACCGGTATTGGTGTCAATGAGCCGGTGTCGGGTACCGGGATGCTATACTATTCAGCGAACGGCGCTCCGGAAACTGCAGTCGGTATGACGGAGACAGCGCCGAACGAATACTCGGCCACATTGCCTGCATTCGAGTGTTTCGACAATGTCGAATTCTACGTCAGTGCCGACGCAGCAGGTTTTGGAACGGTCTACAATCCTGGTCTTGGAAGCCCGTTCACAGCAATTGTTGCCACCGAGGAGATAGTTGCCTTCGAGGACGGTTTTGAAACTGATAAAGGCTGGACGGCTGAAGGGCAGTGGGAGAGAGGAGTGCCGACAGGTGGCGGTGGTCAGTACGGTAATCCTGATCCGACCAGCGGTCACGATGCACCGCTCGTATACGGGTACAATCTGGAGGGAGATTATGCCAACTCTATGTCAGAGACACACCTGACAAGTCCCGCGATGGACTGCTCTGCAATAGCGGGTACTCATCTGAGATTCTGGCGTTGGCTGGGTGTGGAGCAACCTTTGTACGATCATGCCTATGTACGGATTAGCACCAATGGTACTGATTGGACTACGATTTGGGAGAATACAGAAACAATTACTGACAACTCCTGGGTTGAGATAGACTATGATATCTCGGCTTACGCCGACGGCGAAGCTACCGTCTATCTGCGTTGGACAATGGGCACTACTGACGGAGGCTGGGTCTACTGTGGATGGAATATCGACGATGTCGTGGTTTCAGCGTATGTGTGCGATCCCTATGTTGATTCCGACGAAGACGGTATTGAGAATTCGGCAGACAACTGTCCTTATGCATATAATCCCTACCAGGAAGATGTCGATGAGGATGGTGTCGGCGACGCTTGTGACAACTGCCTGAACACGCCGAATTCCGGTCAGGGAAATTCCGATACCGACGAGCTTGGCGATGCCTGCGACAATTGTCCGCTGGTAGACAATCCGGGCCAGGAAGATTCCGATGGAGTCGCTCCCGGCGACGCCTGCTGCTGTCTTGGCATGGTTGGGAATATTGATTGTGACCTTTCGGATATGGTCGATGGCGCCGACCTTTCGGCTCTCATAGACAAGCTATTTATCAACACGACTGGTAAACTGTGCTGTCCCAGCGAAGCTGGAATTGACGAAGGTGCGGGAGTCGATGGTGCCGATTTGAGCGAACTGATTGATCACTTGTTTATCAATCTGGAGCTGTTACCGGACTGTCCTGAGTGACTGACACCATAGCGGTGCATTGCTCTTAATGTGTTAATCCACCCGACCGTTTCTTTCTGAGACGGTCGGGTTTTCTTCATTCCGGGCGGTTTGTACGCTACAAGCCGTAACTTAGGCTTAAGCGAAAGGAGCGCGGCTCTACGGGATGGAAATGGACATCCTCGGTTTCCGGAGTTGCCTCCGAGAGCAGGTGGGATCCGTAGTAGTATTGGATGTCACTGTCATCTTCATTTAGCGCATTGAGAACACTTACAGTTAGCGTAACGTCCTGAAACCGATACCCAAGGCTTGCGTTAACGAGCGTGGAGGGTTGTGACCGCATACTATTGTCCTCGACAAGAGGATACTCACCGAAATGTCTTATCCTCAGGGCACCGGAAATGCCCGAACTGAGATCGAACATCACTCCAGCCGCGAGCACACTTTCCAGGGCGCCGGGGATTCGGTTCTCTTCGCTTTCGTTGATCAGCCGGGCACGGGTTAGAGTCAGGTCCAAATCGAACGAGATGTTTCGCCCAGCACGGAAAGCGTTGGCGAACTCGATTCCGGTTCTTCTGCTTTTATCGCTGGGTTCTGTGGTGCCGCCGTCACCGACAAACAGGAGTTCGGAATCGAGTTCCAGCGTCCAGACAGCTATCGTGGAACGCAATCTGCTAACGGGCGACATGCGCAGGCCGATCTCGGCTCCGATAGATCTTACCAACGGATCTACCTTTTCCGCTGGTTGACCGTTAGCCGGGTCGATGACGATAACCGTTCCACGTGCATCGTTACTGTGGAAACCGAATCCGGCGTTTCCGTACACCTCGATTCCGGACCATGGGCCGACTGCCACACTGACCTTGGGGCTAATAATGCCTTCCGTGACGGATCCGCCGTTGAGGGGCTCCGTAATCGCATCAACATCGAATGTGAAAAGATCACCACGAATCCCGATTTCGGTGCGTACCTTGGCAAGCCAGTTTGAACCGACGCTGACGTATGCGCCCGTGACGAGTTGGTTCACTTTGTCTTGTCTTACGGTGGATACGCGTCTGCGTTCGACCGTTCGATACAGCCCGACCTCGCGAATGAATTCGGCCCTGTTCTGCAACGCGGCTCTGACAACGTGAGGGCAGCCGAACGCGGTTACGTCTGTGGTCAGTGAGAGGTTTCCGCCGACAATGGTGCGCTTGTCCCGCTGTTCGAACTGGTCACCGTTCACACTGTCCTCTGAGTAGTATGTAAAGTCCGAGAACAAGTCGAGTTCATATAGTACGGTATACAGGTTGGCTTCCAGCAGGGTGGATTCTGACAGCCTTTTCCAGTTTCCAGACAGGCTGTATCGACTCGTGTTGCCGCCGAGTGTTGAGTCAATTTGACCGTAACGCGTGATCTCGCCGGATTCCACGGCTCGAAGAGGAATCTGATCCGATGAATTCCAGTC
>QNAF01000053.1 GCA_003641405.1 Candidatus Zixiibacteriota bacterium
GGTTGCGCGCCGTTTCTTCGATAGCATCAGGAACCAGTTGCTGGCCTTTTTCGAACAAGAGTTCCTGACGGATAATCTTCTCTCTTGTGACCACGTGTAATCGATTGGTCATACGGAAAAGGAAGCCTGCATAGCGCGGGTCTTCAGTGTCGTAGATGTTCCGATTCTCAACAACTACTGAGTCGATATAGAATCCCTCGTAATCACCAGGATTCGAAGATTCAAGAAAGAAACCCGTGGGAGGTTCCTGAGCCCGGACAGAGTTAATTGAAAACACCCCAATCACGCAAAAAAGGACTACATGGATTATTCTCAAATCGAATCTATGCTGTTTGAGCAAGCTGTTTTCCTTTAAGTAGTTACCGTACGTGGACTTGAGCATGTCATCAGACCACTTTCCAGGACAATGCCATACTGTCTGTTGTTCCTAAGCCATTCAAACATATGTCCGATATAGTAAGGATAAGAGTAACATTTCACCAGATTGATTTCTTACTATGGCTCGAAAGAGACTCGGCGAACTTCTCGTAGAACGGGGCCTTGTGACCCCGGAGCAGCTCGAAGCTGCTCTGCTGCAGCAGACCGCTACGGACAAACGAATCGGCCATATCCTGGTCGATACCGGGGTCATATCTGAAGATACTCTGATCGACGTCATCTCCGAACGGCTTTCGATTCCTCGGATATCTCTGGCCTCTATGGTCATTGACCCGGCAGTCCTCCAGCGAGTCCCCGTTGAGTTGGCTCGCCGCTACCAATTGATTCCCGTCTTTGCTATCGGCAATACTATGACACTGGCCATGGCCGATCCTCTGAATTTCGTGGCAATTGACGAAATCAAGTATCATACCGGTGGTGACATCAAGCGGGCTGTCGCCATGTTGTCGGAAATCAAGCAAGCCATTGATCAATATTACTCTGTAGCCGACTCACTCGAAGGAATCATTGGAAAACCAACAGACACGGTGGATTCCCTTGCCGCTGAAGTAGCGAAGAAAGAAAAGTCGGAAGAAGCTGAAACACCTATCATCAAGCTGGTCAACCTGATCATCTCAAAGGCAGTCAAGGACAGAGCCAGCGATATCCACATAGAACCGGACGAAACGGCTCTGAGAATCAGGTATCGTATCAGTGGTATTATGCGCGAGGAAGCTTCTCCTCCGAAGTCAATGCAACGAGAGTTAATCTCCCGTGTCAAGATTGCGGCTGACCTTGACGTCTCGGAGAAACGACTACCGCAGGACGGCAGAATCATCATGAGTGTCGATGGCTCACCTGTCGATCTTCGCGTTTCCACGTTACCGACAATTCACGGAGAGAAAATAGTCATACGGATATTAGATCGCCGGAACCTGATGCTTTCGTTTCGGGATCTCGGCTTTCGAGATCGCCTTTTCGAAGACTGGACTAACGTCATTCACAAACCAGAAGGTCTCATCCTGCTGTCAGGTCCTACGTCCAGCGGCAAAACGTCAACGCTCTATACGACGCTTCAGGACATAAATTCCATTGAAAAGAATATCATAACGGTCGAGGATCCGGTCGAGTACTCGCTTCCGCTCATCAACCAGGTACAAATCAACGAGAAGGCCGGTCTGACCTTTCCTTCAACTCTGCGCGCCATGCTTCGCCAAAACCCCGACATCATTATGATAGGAGAAATCCGGGACGCGGACACTGCTCAGATGGCCATCCGTTCATCTCTTACCGGTCACCTGGTCTTCTCAACTCTCCATACCAACGACGCGCCGTCAGCCGTAACGCGTCTCGTCGATATGGGTATCGAGAACTACATGGTCGTCTCGGCTCTAAAGGGCGTCATGGCTCAACGGTTGGTTCGAGTCAACTGTCCTGATTGTGTGGAGAGTTACAAACCCGTAGATCAAATACTCAAGCGCGCCGGACTCACCGAGCTGGCAGATGTCACAGAGTTCCGCAGAGGAACAGGCTGCTCCCATTGCCGTGGTTCTGGTTTCAAGGGTATGACGGGTGTGTTCGAATTTCTTGCCATGAACCAGTCGATAGAAGATTTGATACTTGCCGGCGGCTCGTTGAGCGCAATTCGCGATGAGGCTCGCCGATCAGGATATGTGCCTCTGTTCGAAGCCGGCCTTGAGAAGGTCGTCAACGGTACCGTCTGCCTTGAGGAACTTCTAAAAGAAACATCAAATATCGAAGACTATACGTTCCAGTCTGATCAGATAGCACACGAGGACAGCCATGCCGGCAGTCTATAAATGGCGTGCAGTCGCCCCTGACGGCACTCAAGAGACTGGTTCAACAACAGCAACCACTGTTACTACCGTCGAAGAGCTCCTTCGGAGTCAATCGCTGATCCCCGTAGAGATCAAAGAGACCAAGGCCAAAAGCTCGGGTTCTCTGTTTGGTTTCTTCAAAGGTACCAACTATGAGAGCCTGATTATGTTCACGAGCAGCCTGGCTACGATGAACCGCGCAGGTATCCCGCTGCTAAGAGCATTGTCCATCATTCGTGTCGGGAAGGAAGGCAGCGAATACAATTTGGCCATCGATGCAATACGCCAGGACATTCAGTCAGGGAAATCGCTTTCGGAGGCCATGAAGAAGTTCCCAAAGCTGTTTTCCAGCGTGTACACAAGTTGCATAATGGCCGGTGAGGAATCAGGTAAACTGGACAACACTCTGGATGAACTCATCGTGATCCTGGAACAAGAGATGGAGTTGATCCGCCACATCAAATCGGGGCTTCGCTACCCACTAATTGTGATCGGCATCATCGTGGTAGCTTTCGTAGTACTTATCAACTTCGTCATACCGAAGTTCCTGAATTTCTTCTCGACGTTCAACGCCGAACTGCCGCTGCTAACGCGAATAATCATGTCGATCAGCAATTTCGCGACCAGCTACTGGCCGGTCATATTACTATTGCTCGTCGCAATGGGTGTCGCCCTGAAATTCTTTCTGGCCAATGAAAAGGGCAGATACTGGTTTGACGGCAAGCTCCTCAAGATGCCGGTTTTTGGCGACTTGATTATCAAAGGTAACGTGGCGCGATTCTGTTTGCTGTTCAGGGTACTGGTCTCATCAGGACTGAATGTTGTCAGGTCAGTCACTATTCTGGCAGCAACTGTCAAGAATACTGCAATCGCCGCAGAAATCAGTCAGATGGCAGAGCTGTTTCGCCTGGGCCGAGACATCAATGTTTCCTCCACTGACTTCAAGTATTTCCCGAACCAGGCATTACATATGATATCGATCGGGATGGAATCAGGTAACATGGACTCCATGTTACGAGAAGTGGGCAATTACTACACCAAGCAGGTGACCTATACCTCGCGCCAACTCACAGCTATCATAGAACCAATCCTGACTCTGATCATGGGAATATTCATCCTTGTGCTTGCCCTCGCGATCTTCCTGCCTATGTGGAATATCATCAAGATATTCAACCATTAGACATATTAAAGATAGTGCGCCTTTCGTCCGACAATAACTCTATAAATCTGTATTACTAACACGCTTACGTTAGGAGGAGAAATGCGTCTGTATCCTATGACAAACAGAAAAGGTTTCACGCTCATTGAACTCGTGATTATCATCGTTGTTCTGGGCATTCTCGCCGCAGTGGCTATCCCGAAGTATCAGGATATCACGGGTGAAGCGAGGGAAGCCGCCTGCCGGGGAACACTCGGAAGTCTGCGCTCAGGAATCACGATATTCTACGCCAATAGCGCCGTTACAAGCGGTGCCACTGCTACTTGGCCGACACTGGCGGAGTTGGAGACATATGGAACGGTGATGGCCCAGAGTATCCCTGCTAACCCATATCAGGCGTCCGCCAATGCCCCCGATTCCATCGTTACAGGCGTCACCAAGGGTACTATCGTTGGCGCCCGCGGCGGCTGGGCCTACCTGGCAGCAACCGGGGAGATCTGGCCCAACACGAATTCAGCTGGCGAGAATAGCTGGTAGAGGCCGGTCGATCAAAATGATGGCGTCAGTGCACATGACGGCAACCAGCCGGCATAACTGCCATGGCTGGACTCTGATTGAGTTGGTCATTGTTATCGTTGTGCTCGGTATTATGGCTGCCGTAGCAGTACCGGAATTCGCTGATATGGCTGACAGTTCCAGAATCAACGCCACCAAGCAGGAAATGCTGGCGCTGAAAGTTGCGATAGTCGGCGATCCCTCAGCTACTAGTGGCGGCGTGTACATCAACCGCGGGTACGAAGGTGACGTTGGTTTTGTACCATCAGCGCTAACAGATCTCGCCGCCAAACCGGATTCGGTATCGAGCTACAATCCTCTCACCCGGTTAGGCTGGAACGGTCCATACATCGACAGTTGCAGCGGGGAATACCTGACTGACGCCTGGAGTATTGCGTACGTCTTTCAACCTTCGTCGAGAAGGATACTGTCAATCGGCAGCAGCGACACCATTCGAATCATCTTCTAACACGGACAGGCACAATGACAGGGCTGAAGCTGTGGACAAAAAAAACTAAGCCGCCTGTTGCAGAAGAACCTGTCCAGGGAAACGCTGCGCCAACGGTCAAGATCGAAACGCTCTCGCCAAGAAGGCGTCTCAATGTTGGGCGACAACTGGCATTTGCCGTCGATGACAACGCGATCCAGATGGCTGCTGCCACCGGCAACGGCTTCAATAATCGATTACTTGATGTCAGAAAGACATACATTCCAAGCAGTCTTGAAGATCCAGACGAACGCCGGAGCTTCGCTGCCAATGCAATCAACTCATTCGTAGAGAGGTTTGGCGGTCGGCTTACAGAAATCTCTCTGATTCTTGATGGTCCGGATACCGCTCTCAGAACTTTTTCGTTGCCCGATATGAAACCAGCCGATCTTCATTCGGCTGTCAAATACGAGGCAATAAGACAACTCCCTTTCCCATCAGACGACTGTCTATTTGACTACCGACCCGTCCAGAGAATCACAACAGATTCGAAGAGACATCTCAAGATAGCGGTGATAGCGTCAACCAAACGCCTGGTACAAGAACAACTGGCCCTGTTTGACGAACTCGGGCTGGAAGTAGCTCATCTTTACCATTGCCAATATGTTAGTGGTCAGATACTGCGTTTTCTGCGTGACTTCAGTCATGACACCAACTACGCCATGATCAATATCCAGCGGGAGCGCTGTGAGATCGCGTACTATCATGGATATCGACTCGAGTTTTCCCATATCGGCTCAACCGGTTCATCTTTCCTGGCAAATCGCTCAGACCCCACCATGTTCGAGTATTTTGCCGAGGCCCTGGCCACGGAAATACAGAACTCGCTGGACTACTATAGCGGACAGCAATCTTCTCAGTTCTCAAACAACATTCTCGTGCATGGTGATCTGGCCTACAGTGAAGAGTTGATTGATCGGTTGAGTGACCGGTTCGGATTTGCCTTTCAGCGTTTTCCAGTTGAACATCCATCATTGATTGAAGGCAATGAACATCAGTTCCATGATACCATTCCTGTCTGCCTGTCGGTCACAGCAGCCGTAACCAGTTCAGTTGTACTGCCTGATCTCTTGCCGTCCGAACGGAAAGAACGGCATCGCATTCACTCCGTAAACCGGCTGGGAGTAGCCTCTCTCGTAGTGCTTGCAGGCATTCTTGGGACTTTCTGGCTTTCGGAAACGTCATCAACACATAGCGTACGCAGTTATCAGACAAACCTACTGAGAGAAGTCGAAGCGTTCAAAACAACCAGTACTTTCGTTGAGTACAATCGCATCAAACAGAAGATCGCCAGCAATCAGGCCTATATCGACAAAACCAAGGAAGTACCAAGTTGTCTCTCACTGAACCTAAAAGAGCTTTCCCACATGACACCGTCTGCTATCCGCCTTCGGAGTATGGATTTCCACGCCGGATCGGAAAACGAGAACCTTCATATCTCAGGCGTGGTAACCACGAAATCTTCCCCACCTGAGGTTGTCCTGGCGGAGTTCGTCGAGAACCTGGTCGCTTCCCCATTTTGGGAGAATGTCAAGGTGGATCGTTACATTAAGAAGCGAACTAAGGACGGATTCTCCATGGAGTTTGATCTCAGTATGAAAGGGATAACATGAATCGTCGCATTGCCTACTTTGTTGTCGGTGCCCTGTCTATGTGTGGCCTGTGGTTCATGTTCATCCACGCACCAATGGTCAATGACCAACGACAGATACAGTTGCAAATTGCGGAGGCGGAGGCACAACTGGCCGATTTCAATCACACCATGGAACAATTGCCCAGGTTCATCGAGGAGTCCAACAGCCTAAATACATACAGAGATAAGATGAACTCCTCTCTCTACGCCAAAAATGATATTCTCGAACTGTTCAGAAAGATCACGGAAGATGCCGTCGTACAGAACCTCACGGTTGTGGAAATCAGTCCGCCTGTCATGGAGATCCTGGCGCTCAACCGCGTAACGGGCCTCACCTCCGAGCCACCGTTTCTCAATATCAAACTCAACATTGAAGGTGGCTTTACGGATTTCGGGAAATACCTTTTCCACCTGGAATCCAGCCCGTACTTCCGCTCTATCAACTTCTGCTCTCTACAATCAGATGAAGATGGCACAGGACAACTCAACGTGACAGTTTCGTTTAGGGCACTTCTGGGATCTGCCGGAGAAAACGAGGCATGAGCGATCGAACCAGAAAAATCCTGATCTACCTTACGCTCCCGGCAGCGATTATCTGGGGTGTATTCAATCTACCGGGCAATAAGGACCAAAGCTCAGTCGCACCTGCGCAGCAGCAACTTCAGCCACAGGTAGTAGCCGCCGAGAAGGTGATACCTCTAAGCCCGATTAGTGCTCATTTGATCAATATTGAAGAAAAGAGTGCTCAAAAGTGGGGTGCCGACCCGTTCCGCACCCACAAGCCAAAAAATAGTCGTATAGCGTCTTCCACTCCGAACCGTAACTGGGTGCTGCAAGGCATTGTCTACAAGACAGAACAGCCAATGGCTTTCATAAACTCCCGGTCCGTCAAAGTAGGCGATAAGATAGACGATGCCACCGTAGTGGCTATCAATAAAAAGACAGTGACGTTGGAATATAACGGCCGACGAATCGATTTGTCCGTTAACAAAGGCTGAGTATGATGAAAACACTCGCAATTTCTGCCCTGATAATATCTCTGATACTCGCACCATCCATTAGTGCCGATAAGGCGCTCAAATCCAGTCGTTTTTCTATGGAACTGGAAGGTGTCCCATTGGTCTCGGTGCTGAACATGATTGCGTCACAGAATGAACTGAATATCGTGATCTCCGGCGAAGTTACGGGCGAAGTCACCATGCGGCTGGATGATGTTGATGTGGCAACAGCACTTGACGCCCTCCTGACAGCGAACGGATACAACTTCTTCTTCAGAGACAATGTCGTGGTTGTTAAGCCAATCAAAGCTGATGCCGCCGGTGAACTGGATTCAAGAGTGTTGCGTCTCAAATATGCTGCTCCTGCCACAGTGAAGATGGCGCTGGAGTCTCGGAAATCCTCAAAAGGAAGCGTCACTATCCTTGACAAGACGGAAGAGAGCAACGGTAGTGAGAAATACAGCCCCAACCGCCTCCTCATAACCGACTACCCTAATGTACTGGACGGTATGGTTGCTCTTGTCGAGAACATTGACGTGCCGGAACGGATCATCCTCATCGAAGCCAAGATCATTGAGACCACTATAGACAGCAAATCAAACATCGGTTTCTCCTGGCCAACTTCGGTCACCACCTCGATCTCAGACGCAAATGGAGGCTCTTCTGAGACAAGTGAAGGCACAACAGGCAGCGCCGCAGTCTATGACCCTCTGCCCAATGGACGATGGACCTGGGGCAAGCTCTCAGCCGGCGAGGTCAGTATGGTGCTGAACTTCCTGCAACAGAACGGCAACAGTAAGCTGGTATCGGACCCGCACATCACGACACTGGAGAATCACGAAGCCACAATAGAGTTTCAGACGATAATACCGATCCAGACAATCAACCGTTTCACTGAAGGCTCTGCTACCAGCGATATAGTGACATTCGAAGATCGGGAGGTCGGGATATCACTCAGAGTTACTCCTCGCATAAACGAAGGAGACAAGATCACGCTTGGTGTCAACTCAACAGTTGAGGACATTATTGGTTATACTGGTCCCCCCGACAGCCAGAAGCCAATTACAGCTTCACGGGCTGCCTCCACTCATGTCACGGTTGAAGATGGTGAGACTATCGCTCTGGGTGGACTGCTCAAAGAAACAGATATAGTCACTGTTCAGAAAGTGCCTTTGTTGGGTAGTATCCCAATCCTGGGGAGTATCCTGTTTACTTCGAAGAAAGTCGAAAAGACCACTACGGACCTGCTGATACTGATTACGCCCCACATCCTGCAGTAATCAGTGCCCGGACAGCATCCAGCGCTTTGAGCGACTGAACCACAACTGCAATCCGCATAACAAAACCGCTACATCAAACCATAATGTTTTCCAGGCCGCCCTCGTCGCCGACTTTCCTGCTTTGAAACAGCCACAATCGATGTCGATACCGCGCGCAATCGTACTCGCAAAAGCAATTATGAAAACAACGAGAAGGACATTAGCCCACAGAACGGCTCCTCGGTAGCAGATACCGATCAAGATGGCGAGACCACACAGGAGTTCCAACCACGGCAGTATCAGTGCCATTATATTGATCAGTGAGCCCGGCACTATGTGGTAGTACCAGATTGACTTGGCAAAAACAGCCGGCTCAACGATTTTATAAAAGGAAGCATAGATATACATCAGCCCGATAATGAGCCGAGATAGCATTGTTACATAGTCGTTATCGATTAATTTCCGCAATCCTGCCTCCTTTGGATATTAAGACCCGCCTGCTCCCATTCTCGTGAACCCCCAAAGAAAATGAGCGCTTTGGTGTATCCAAGATCCTGCAGATTGCGACCCAGGTGGAGTGACAGATCACACTCCTCACCCGAACAAAAGATGATGATTGCCTCGTCGTGAGAAACGTACCCCAGAGATGAATCCAAATATTGTTCCAGGTCAAACTCCGGAAGATACTCAAAAGGTATATTCACCGAGCCTGGAATAGTGCCGCATACAAACTCCTCAGGGTCTCTTGAATCAACGAATGTGGCTGTGCCAAGCGTGAATTCCATCTGAGCCTGGTTGATATCGATGAATTGCGGATCGCCATCTTCAGCATTCGGAGGCACGATTGGCCCCTCACTGTTTGATAGCGATCTGTACTGGCCCACCAGACCAATACTATTGGGCGAGACAGAGTTGATACCCAGTGCCATAACCACAGATACTAACCCAAGCAGAATAGCCTGTCCGACTGCCACTGATGTCTTTTTTCCTGCCTTACTGGTCATGTCCTTTCTTATACCGCTCTGCGCCAGATTAGTTTGATAATCAGGAATTTTCCAGATTGTTCAACCTGTCATACAATCATTATCGGCAGTTAACCGAAATCTGTATTAGCGTGAATGAAATCGCCTGGCAGCGAAGTGTCAAGGCAAATCGACTGCAGTCAAAACAGCCTGATAGTGATAAAAAACAGGCGGTAGTCAGGTATAAATCAACTACCGCCTCAATTTTCGCCAGCAACACAGTCAGTGAAGATCGGGACCTTCACTCCTGGTATAAAATCTATTCTTACCCTAGGCGCTAACTCTTCTCTCAGTTATCCTGGGTCCAATCACAGTGTGATGACCCCTGAGGATCTTACCGACCACAGTGGCGAACTTGTTTGGTGTAAGCACTTGCAATCCATACAAGTGCCAGCAGTCCTTTTTCCCGCGGACTGCAAACTTCTCGGCCTCTTTTCTTCTTGGCATAATCGTTCCCCATTCTTCCGTTCACTCAAATTACCAGTTAGTTACCCCAATAACTCAGCGGGCGGATAAACAGGGATGCCTTCATAATACTCCTATCACCTCCTTCACAAGCATATTCTACCTGCACGGGCCAGGGCGTACAAACCCTCCTTGGAAAGCACACCCTTCATATACCAGTTTTTTGACATACACTTATGGTACGAGCAGGCCGTGTAACTTCTTGATTGCACGGTGCTTATAAATATTCACGACCTGTTGTGTCACACCGAGAATTCTGGCAGTTTCCCGCTCTTTACTTCCCTCAAGGAATGCCTTGATAACCTGCTTCTGACGAGTCGATAGCGAGTGATTAATGTGCCATTTCAGCCTGCTACGGAACTTACTAAGCTCTCCAGAGGTTACTTTTTCGGCATTCGTTATGTGGTAGGCGGATCGCTCATTGCCAAATGATTCCAGAATAAACCGATCAACGGCAACTTCGGAAAACTCGAATTCCCTGCGCTTACCCATGACTGATTAGTCAATTATCCAGGTTATGTTGCTGACGCAGTTTGTTTAGCTGTTCAACCGTCATAGAGAACTTCCTGGCAGTCTCCTGCCGTATCTCAGATATTGCCACGCGTTTCTCGTAAGTAGAAAGATCGCCTGGCAGTTGCCTGATTTCCGACTTGTAATATCCCAGAATCTCGCTATCGCGGTCCTTACCGGATTTCGACTTCTTTGATGACGGCGCCGATTCTTTCAGGGTCTGGTTCTGTTTGCGAAGCTCAGCAAGCTGCTCCTTTTGAGCTTCGATTACACCATACAAGGAATCTGACTGGCTATCGTACGACAGGTTCATTTTGCTCAATGAATCCTCTGCCGCAGCAACCTGTTTCGCCAATAGATCAGATAGCGAGTCCGCTTTTGATAGCTGATCAACCGATTCTGAGAGTCCCTCCTCGTAGGCGCTCTTGCGAATATCGTCCCGGTGAGAGGAATCACGGGTAACTTGAACGTAAATGACCGCTACCAGCAGAACAAGAAATGTCAGACCAAGTATGATTTTCTTCAAAAGAGTACTCCTTCAATAGGTACAGGCTATTCGAACCACACCCTCCAGTCAAGTTTGAACATATGAACACGGCAACGCCGGCCAGATGAAGCTATGAAGCGAGATTTCAGTTCTGGATATTCTCAACAGCTTCGTCTTCGAGCTGTTTCAGAGACAGGTGCTCTTTCCTAAGGAAATAGAATCCCAGTAGTGTAATTGGAATGTATTGTGCTGCATGCAGAACCAACGCAAATGACAGGGCATCCGCTCGTCCGATTCCGTACTGCATGAGTGAAAAAACAGTACCGGCATGATAGACGCCGACAAACCCCGGTGAGGATGGAACCAGAATCGATATGGATACGACTACAAGCAGGAAGAACGACGCATCCAGTGGCAGATCAAAACCAAAGGCAAGAAAAACAGAGTAGTTCGATATTCCCATCACCAGCCAGATCAGCAGAGTGTGCAGGCTCACCCAACCGACGGTTTTCGGCTTTTTGATAAAGATCAGCCCCCACGAGAACCTCGTCACAATCGATCCGATTGTCTCCCGCAAACGCTCTGGCAGAAAGACCAGGTATTTGGTGAGCAGATCACTGGTCCGATCGGGTTTCAGAGCCAAAACCAGAACGAAGATAATCCCAGTCAGGGCAATTCCAATAGCAAGGTAAATACCGGTTCTCATCTCGTCGGGGATCTCTACCGCCGCGACAGAGACAACAGCACAAAAAATGACCAGCAGAGCTACCAGGTCGAAGACCATTCTTTCTACGAATATCGTGGCAAGCGATGCAGACTTGCTTACTTCCTTATCCTGATACGCCAGTGAGTAGGCTCTCACGAACTCACCCAGGCGCAGAGGGAGAACATTGTTGGCCATGAAGCCGATAAAAGTCGCCGCCACCAATTTATTGAGTGACACCGCCTTAACCGGGCGGATCATGTGCGACCAGCGATGCGCACGTTGATACATCGCCAGAATGACAAGGGCCATGTTCGGTAGCAGCCAGAAGTAATTTGCCCCTCGAAGAGCTGTCCACAGTTCTTCGAAATGTACGTCACGAAATAGAACCCATAGCAATATGATCGATATGATCAGACCGATGGAAAACGAGAGCCGCTTTCTTTGAGCAGACGTCATTACGTTGTCTCAACTATTTTCAACAGCACGTGCTCAAACTCCTTGGCTGCGGA
>QNAF01000054.1 GCA_003641405.1 Candidatus Zixiibacteriota bacterium
ATATTTGAGTACATTGAAGTGTTTTATAATCGTCAACGCCGTCACTCAACCCTGGGCTACAAAAGCCCGATTGACTTCGAGCGACAGCAAGCACTATCTTCTTAACGTGTCCGTTTTATCGGGGGAAGATCAAACAACCCCTAACGCAATTGCCACTAGAATTCGTCTCATAACACTCCCTCCTGTGTCCTGCAGCGGGATCACGTGATGAGACAGGCTTGGAGCATCCCCGGTGCAGAGCCAAGGTTCAAGGATTAGATGTATGTTCCTATGTCCCCTAAATATGGGCTGCTCATGCGGTTATGTCAAGTGAAAAGACGGCAAACCTTGTAGATTGGAACTAACCACTCCGAGAGTGCTTGTGGTTCCGACTCTGTTATCTCGCGCTTCGCACGAATGTCAGGATCGCAAGGATCCTGACCTACAGGAATCTGAGCTGAGTCTGTCGAAGGGTGGAGCAGCCAAACAACGCACCATGCTTCGACAGGCTCAGCATGACAGGTGATTCTCGTGCCAGGCAGATGTCCACATCTGCCGATAGCCCAGTCGGAACTTACGGACATTCCGGCAGTGGCTGATACGTAACAAACAGGTAGTCTTGTAGGTTGGAACCCCTGCGGTTCCGACTCCTGATCAACTTGCTTCCTACGGACATCCGGGCAGAGACTGGTATGTGATGAACAGATGATCAATCATCAGCGATAGGTCGTCACCATCAATGTCAAATATCTGTGGATCAGTTCCGCCTGATCCATCCAGGTCGGCCTCCTCAAGGCAGATGACGGGTTGCAGGGTGATAAACAGCATATCGATCATCATCGTCAGATCAGTACCGTCTACATTATAGCCGGGTGGCATCTCTCCTGATTGATCCAGGTCACCCAGAGTAGGAGGGATGCAGCAAGGTTCGCCACCGAGCATGGCCTGGTACGTGTCGATAATTCCCCAGCCGTAGTCGTTGTTTGGGCTGATGGCGTTGTTTGCCGTTGATTTCAGCGCCTCGCGAACTTCGGCCGCTGTCCAGTCGGGGTGAGCCTCAATTATCAGGCAGGCAGCTCCGGCGACCAATGGTGTTGAGAATGACGTTCCTCCACCATACCCATAGCTATCATCGCCGTTGGCTTGGGCGATTCGACATCCTGATCCCTGGGCACAGACCTCCGGTTTGATTCGGCCGTCGTAAGTTGGTCCCCTGGACGAGAACTCTACGATACTACCGTTGGAGAATACCGCCCCGACTGCAAGAATGTCAAAGGCGTCCGCAGGTGCGGATAATGTGGCCAATCCCGGGCCGTCATTCCCAATCGAGTTGCAGAAGACGATTCCCAGACCATCGCAGGTATTGGCCGCTAGCGTAATAGTGGCTGTCAATCCGTCCATGTCTTGATAAGCGTATCCGGAACCGTCGTCAAAAGTCATATAGCCGAGAGAGGTCGTGATTACATCCGTGCCTATAGAGTCCGCCCATTCCATGGCCGCTACCCAATTGTCTTCTTCAACAGGCGTTTCCGAAGATATATCTTCGGTTTTGCAGAGAATGATATTGGCCTGGTATGCCGGGCCGTATATTTGACCGTCTGCTTGCCCCGCACTTAGCGACCAGCAACTGGTGCCGTGATTCCATTGAGTGAGGGGGTCTCCGTCTTCGTATCCCACGTCATTATCGTCGTTGATGAAATCCCACTCCGCCAGTACGCGACCGGCAGCGTAGTGGGCAGCAAAGGCTGAGTGACTTTTGCGATAGCCTGTATCCATGATGGCTAAAGTGACACCGGCGCCGGTCAATCCCAGGTTATGCACAGCAGGTACATTGATCTGCCCTAATTGACCTGACGATTCACCATAATCAAGGGCAAATGACGAGCCTGTCTGTGGGGAAGACTCCTCACGGGGGCCTGATTCCACCGGTTGACTCCCGCTGAATCCTGCCAATGGTCTCAGTTCCGCTACAAACGGAAGGGAACCGATTTCTTGCAACAGTTCGAAAGGCATGCTAAATGAGGCTGCGTTAAGCCATCGGGAGGTCCTTCGGTAATGCGCGCCGCGCCCCTCGATATCCTGGACATACTGTTTGACCACCGGCAGGTCAACAAACAGGACTTTGTCTCGCCCTGCTTTTGCTCTGCGTTTCAAGGCCCGATCACTCAGATGAACAGACGCTGCCTCATTATCGAAATCGGTTTTGTTGAACACCCCCTTGTCCGTGAAAAACACCCATACCTTTACGGTCCCCGCCTTGTTGTTGACTAGAGATTGGTCGACATTCTCGAACATGAAGATCGGGGCTTTGACCCGGGTGATGGCCTGATCGACAAGCCCCGGATTAGCGGCAAATGATTTGCCTGGTAGTATTGACGTGAGAATCAACCCGGCGGCAATCGCCGTAATCCATCTTATGCTGGTGCCTGTTGTCATAGTATTATCCCTACAAGAAACTTATTGCAATCAAGGTCAGAACTGTCAGATATGCAACACAACCAATCTATGCTCATTCTAATAATTGTCAATCCGAAACTGTCTACAGTCAACATATGTGGTATCAGTCCCACATTTTCTGCGATCGAGAATGAGTCTTCCGGTACCAGACCAGAAGATTTTCAGTACTTCTTCGCCATTAAACCATTATCGGACAAGCAGTCCGCAAAAAGAGCGTTTTGACGTAGCTGTTCTCGTCCTGCGGCATGGGTTGTGCTGATGAGTATGTTGGACAGACCGTCACCAGACCGTGGACGATTAGACAGGCTGATGTATCGGCCAGCAAGAGCACATTTACGCTCGGAAACCGGAAGGATTACATGGGTATATTCGTAAAAAAAATCAGGTCTCCTCGCGGCTTTACCTTAATTGAATTGATGATTGGTGCCGTAGTACTGGGCATCCTTGCATCGCTGGCTGCTCCGAGGTTCCAAGCCGCGTATGAACGTCAGAAACTCCGCGGTGGAAACAAAATGCTCGTCTCCAAACTCAAGACCGCCCGCTCATTTGCCATCTCGACGAAAACTCAGCATGGTGTTTTGGTCGATCCATACGAAAGAACCATCACTGTCTTCAGGGATATTCAGAATCCCGGCAATCTGACATACGAGAGCGGAGATTCGGTGCTTTCAATGGATACTCTGCCTCAAGAGTTCCAGTTGATTTACACTGATTGCGACAACGATATCATAATGTACAACGCCAACGGTTCTGCTTCCTTCACCGGAAATGGAAACATCTGGCTGGATGGCTACACCGAGACTATATATGCGTCCTACTGGATCAATGTTTTGCCATCGACGGGGCGCGTAGACAGCGATAGCCACTACGGTGAAGGTGTCGATTGATAAACATGGCCGATTTCTCCGAATCTTGTTACAACCCCTCGCCAAGGGGCCTGTTGAAAAACCGTCCGCATGCGGTGGCGTCAGGTGTCTCTGCCTGACGCCCCTCCGGATTCCCCCGACTGCCAGGCAGGGACACCTGGCAGCACCGCCGCTCGAGTATGAACATTTGGAAGTCGTGACTTTCTCAACAAGCCCCAAGGCGAGGGTTTTTCTGTTGGTTCCCAACAGGTTAGATATTTCGCAACATCATTATTAAGCAGCAGGCACTCCGAGCCGATACTTGACATATCGGCCTGAGCACTTTTGTGGGCTTATGACTGCCCTACAGAGAGTGTTCAGAACGACGCAAAAGCTTCTTTTTCAAGTTAACCGCTTGAATTGCCGTCGTTATTGCCGATAGACACTGAGAAGATAGTCAGACTGTAATATTTAGGTAGAAGATAGTTCAAAGCCAAAGAGTATCCTATGTTCCTACAAGGCAAAAGCAAAAGCACAGTTGGATTGGATGTTGGCGCGAATTCCATTAAGCTCGTAAGACTGGAGCACGACAAGACCGGCTATTCGGTTTCCGCCATCGGGATTCGTGAGCTTCCACCCGAGGCGATTGTCTCGGATGAAATTCGTGATCGCGAGGCAGTGATCTTCAATATTCAGTCACTCATTGATCAGACTGACCCGAAGATCAGGGATGTTGTCGTTTCCATCTCCGGGCACAGCGTCATAACCGACAAGTTTACGATCGACAAGAAAACAGGCCCCGAGACAGAACAGGCCATTCTTTTCGAGACGGAACAGCGAGCGCCATTCGATGTCGAAGATGTCAGTCTTGACTATCATATTATCAAGACGGACGATGACATCAACAAGATGGACGTGTTGCTCGTGGCCGCCCGAAAAGAGTACCTGAAAATGTATCTCGATCTGATCGAGGATTGCGGGCTCCGTCCGGTAATTGTCGATGACGACGCCTTTGCAATTCTCAACGCATACGAGAACAACTACGAGGTTGATTCCACTCGCGTCACTGCGCTGGTGAACATCGGTCACGATGTTACCAATGTCACGTATATTGCCGAAGGCCTTTTCTCGGCAACGCGCGATGTGTCGGCAGGGACACGGGACATTTATGATGCCGTCCAGAAGGAGTTCCGGTTGAACCCCGAATTGGCTTCCAAAGCGATGAAGGGTGATCTGGCAGATTCAATCGATCAGGATATGTTCAAGGCCACTGTCATCTCCGCTTCCGAGGAGTTGGTTTCCGGAATCGAACTGGCATTTTCGTATTTCAGGTCGCAGACAAAGATCGATGCTATTGACTGGATAATTCTCTCAGGAGGTGGAGCGCTCGTACCATCACTGCCGGAGTTTCTGCAGTCAAAAATAAATATACCTCTTGAATTGGCGAATCCGCTTCGGAACATCGACTATGATCCGGAGCTGTTTCAGTATGTCCAACCTGAAAAAATCGCGCCCTTGCTGACGGTTTCCGTTGGTTTGGCTATGCGGAAAGCAAGGTGAGGCACGGCAACATGATACAGATAAACCTACTACCAAAAGAGTACGGGAAGCGTGGTGCTGGATTCTCATTGGGCAAGGCCGGTCTGTACGCTATCGCCGGTGCTGCCGGTGTTATCGTCATTCTTATCTCGATTACTTTCTATCAGATGCACCAACTCAGTCAGTTGGAGAGCAATATCGAGAAGGCCAATCAACGGGCAGCGATGCTGCGGGAAGATATCCGGGTTGTCGATGCTCTGATTGACATCAAGGAGAAAATCCATCGTCGGATAACTGCTGTTGAAAGGCTCGATCGTCACCGCTCCGCCTGGGTGAGAATTCTCGAAGATATTTCTCGGAACGTACCGGAATTCGTCTGGTTGAACAAGTTCACCGAGATGGAGCCACCGGTGGTCAAAGCCAAACCTGGGGAAACCGGTAAAACCGAGGAATCGACAGATCAGTCGATTGCCGAGTCCATACGTTCAGTACGGCCGGTGGAAATCAAGGGATTCGCGTTCAGCCTCAACTCACTTGCGGCATTCATGATAAAGATGATGCGATCCGATTACTTCGATGAAGTCAAGCTGCAGGACAGTAGGGATACCACTTTTGTGGACGAGAATGCCTATACCTTCATATTGACGGCTAATGTTCACTACCTCTCCGATGAGGAGATGCGCAATCTCATTGTACGGGTTGGCAGTCAGCCCGGCACTGAACTTACTCACAAGAGCCTTAACTAGGGAAAACGGCTATGGATTGGAGAGACTCGAAAACTCAGAAGATAGTGATAGGCGTTATAGCCTTCTTCATTATCGTCTACTTCTGGCACAGCCGTGCATACTCTCGCTACAACAGCCAGATTACCGCCAAGAATCAGGAATTCGAGATGATTGCCACCAATCTGCGTAACGTAGAGATGAAGGCAAAATCACTCGATGCTCTAAAACTGGAGTACAAAGATCTGATCGGGCGCTATGATGAAATCGAATCGCTGCTGCCTGAAGTCGAACAGGTACCATCAATTCTCGTGCAGTTGCATACTGCTTCTTCGTTGACCGGAACCAGGATTACAACGGTACATCCAATGTCTCCGCTCTCCGAGGAGTTCTACAACGTCTCGAGTTTTGGAATTGAGATGACAGGTACCTATCATGATGTTGGCAAGTTCATCAGCTACGTTGCCAACTTCCCCTTTATTGCCAATGTCTCCGAGTTTCAAGTCGAAGCTCAATATGCGGCCATCGAAGATGAGTTCTCAGCTTTGCAACCGCAGGACAATGTCAGGGAAGTGGGCAAGAAGAAGGAGACTGTGACTGTCACGTTTGTTCTATCGACTTACTTCGTCAAGGAAAACGAAAGACTTATGGAACTGTCATTCGAGGAGACCTAATAGATCATGAGAAAGATTGTCATTACCATTGTTGTCGGCCTCCTCCTGCTGTGCAGTCAAACCATGGCTGCGCAGGTTACGAATGTCGAACTGAGCTATCAGGAAGGTACCACAGTAGCTCGTATCGACGTACAGGGGCAGGTGCGTTTTACTCACTCTACCGAGGTACCCAAGAACGGGAAACCTCACCGGATAATTGTGGACGTCCTTTCGGGTGTACATGAACTGGGCGGCAAGGAATTTCTTGATGTGCCCGAGTGCGCAGTAAAGAGTGTTCGCTCCAGTCAGTATTCCGTGACGCCGGAGAAGATCGTTCGAATCGTGTTTGACATGTATGAATCACCAATCTATCGGATTGTTACCGGTGACAGGTCGATTACATTGTACATCAATCACAAGAACGGAAAGAGTTTCGCTAACTGGTCAACCTCTGTTGCACTCGCTGCCACAGCTCCGGTTGAAAAATCGGTTTCGAGTAAGAAAGCTCCCAGCGTTGTGACTCCGGTTTCCGTCAAGACTGCAAAGAAAACAAACGAGGCGATTGAGAATGACCGCCTGGCCAGTCTCGCAGGTAAAGATAAGATATCAGGTGTACCACCTGCTGCGAAACAGGACACAAAGTCATTGACACCCTCTCGTAGCGGGATGGCGTTGGCATCTGAGAAGACAGCTCCCCAGATAAGTGTGCCTCCTGAGAGTCGTGTGAGTAAGCCGGTCGCTCAGAAAGAAACCACTCCGTCCACTCCGAAAACCAGCAAGAAAGAGCTTGCCGCGAGCACTCCTGCGGTTTCGCCTATGACTACTCCAACGGCCAAGGTGTCCGTCAGCCAGAAGACTGAGAAGAAGGACGTCAAGAAAACGACGTTAGAAGCTAAGACCGTCAAAGTAGTATCAGAACCGGCTACCAAATCTGCAGCCAAAGTTGCGTCCAAACCTGCAACCAAGGCTGGTGGTGAGAAGGCTTCCAAGAAGACTGTGATAACTTCCAATGTTGCTCCCAAACCCCAAAAGAATACGAGCACGGCTCAGAAAAAAGACAACAGCCAGCCGACCGGGGGACAGAAAGCGCTTGCAGGCAAGGTGGGCAAGGACAAAGCCGGGAAAAACACCAAGTCTGCGTCATCTTCTGTCAAGACCAAGAAGCCAGTTGCAGAACCCCAAACAGTTGCCAAAGCGGATGAGAAGTCCGAGAGCAAGTCAACATCGAGATTTCGCCGCAGTCCTGGCGTATCCTCCAAGATCAGGGGGACGATGGTGGCGGAGTTCCCCAAGCGGTTGGTTATCAAATACAAGACTAGTGGTCGTCGGGACCCGTTCCAGACGCTGATTGACGCCAGCAGAACCTACGACAATCTGATTGAAAAACGGATACCGAATGTTGAGGGACTTCAGCTTGTTGGAGTTATCGAGTCCGGTGATGGCGGGGGCAACCACGCTTTGTTTGAAGACAAGGAAGGCTACGGCTACATTCTCAAATCCGGAGATAAGGTCCGCAATGGCTATGTTCTTCGAGTCGAGGTCGATCGCGTATACTTCCAGATATTTGAATATGGTTGGTCGCGGACAGTGACCCTGAGCATGGAATAAAACTAACGAAAGGCTGGTACTTATATGTGGTGGAGAAACGGTAATCTATTCACCCGATTGCTGGGAGTGATGTCACTGGCTCTGGTGCTTCTGACACCGGCGATTGCTCAGCAGAATGCTGCAGATAATAGCGACCCCTCTGTTCCGATCAAGAACCTGCGGTTTCAGGCTGCTGAAATTCGTTCGGTTCTAACGTTTTTGGCTGATTACGGCGACGTGAATGTGGTCGTGGCTCCAAATGTCAGTGGATCTGTCACTATCCACCTTCAGGATGTTCACTGGCGTATAGCCATGGATATCATTGGTCGAACCTACGATCTTGCGATTGTTGATGAAGAAGGTGGCTACATTCGAGTGCTACAGGCTGAGAAACACCGCAAGGAAGTCACTGAGCAACATAAGCACGAGGCGACACAGCGAGAGTTGGTTGACCTTGAGACGGTTATCATGAAGGTATCCAACTCGGTGGCGGAGGATATGGTCGAGACTGTCCAGTCCCTGATGTCTGCGAGAGGTAAGGCAAGCGCCGATGCTCGCTCCAACTCTCTCATTTTGCAGGAAGTGCCGGAACACCTGCCGGTAGTACTGGAGTATATTGCCCAGCTTGATTCGCCAGCGAGGCAGATCAAGATATCGGCACAGCTTCTGGAAATATCTTCAAAGGGACTCCAGGAACTGGGAGTCAACTGGAAGATCGCGGGTACGTACTCAGAAGACAATGGTCGGCAGTACAGCCAGACCGGAGAAGTGTTGACTGACCTTGTCACCGGCGAAGCAGGCCGCTATTCGGTTGGTGTGCTGGGCCAGGACTGGACGCTTGATGGCTTTATCCAGGCCGTCGTCAGTGACGGCAAAGGCAAGATTGTAGCCCATCCGGAGATCATCACGATTGAAAATGCCCCGGCCAGAATCCAGATGGGACAGAAAATTCCTATCAAGCAGTTCGACGAATCTGGAAACGTGGTGATTAAGTTCGAAGAGGTTGGTACTATCCTGGAAGTCACCCCGCACATAACGGCTGAAGACCAGGTGTTGATGTACCTGCGTCCTGAGCGGTCATTCGTGGAGTTTGACGCCGCCGGCGTGATTATCAACACCAACAACGCCGAGACCAATATCATTGTCAATAACGGGCAGACAGCAGTTATTGGTGGCCTTACAACTCAGGACGAAGTTGAACTTGATGTCGGCGTACCGATTTTGAAGGATATCCCGATCTTTGGGCGTCTTTTCAAGTACACCAGTACCAAGATTGAGAGTCGCGACTTGGTAATATTTGTGACTCCGACAATCATAGACACCGATTTGGCCATGAACGATTAGGCTGCTGTAAACAAATCGCATTACTAAGGCCTCCGCCGGATCAGACGGAGGCCTTTTTGTCTCTAAACCCAACGCCGAACCTGCCGATTAATATAGAGAATAGAAGTATCAGACAATACCAGGCTGATAACAAATGAGCTATAAATAGCGGGAGAAACCATGTTCAAGAGCAGAACCATGTTGTTGATGTCCCTGGTGGCATTGGTCGCGGTTGCAATGCTGATTCTTGGAGGCTGTGATTCAAAAAGCACCCAGGACAGTACGCCGTCCAGCGGCACACAGATTGCAGTGACGGCCAGTCCGACCTCTCTGACCATCAATGGGACGTCCGTCGTCGAAGCCACGGTAACTACCGATGGCTCTCTGGCTGCCAATCAGCCAATGCATTTCACCGTCAGTCCAAGTGGTGCCGGATATTTTACGCCGGAATATGACACCACCGATGCCACAGGCGTCTCGGCTACGGTTTTCACGGCCTCAAGTTCCGGCACGATAACTGTGACGGCTACTATTTCCGGAGCCATAGCCACCTCATCTGTAAGCCTGTCGGTATCCGAAAATCCCGGCACCGGTTCCGGTGACGTTAACGTCACCGTATCGCGAAGTCTTCTACAGGCCAATGGTCGGGATACATCGGTTGTGACAGTAGTCGTACGCGACGGACTTGGTCAGCCGGCACCGGATTCGACGTTGGTGAAACTGACCGCTGGAGAGAAGTTCGTTGATGTCGATGGTAACGGATATTGGTCAGAGGGAATCGACTCGCTGATCTTTGATGCCAATAACAACGGTCAGTGGGATCCGATTGGTCTGATCGCGTCAAGTGCCTGGACTACCGGAGGAGATGGTACTACCACTGTCAATTATGTTTCTGGTGAAGAAGCCTACACGGTCTACATCAAAGTAACGGTTGACGATAACGGACTGCTTGGCAGCGTGGATATCCCCATCCAACTTCAGCCTAACGCGACTATGGGGTACATATACCTCGCGTCGGATTCTCTTAGTCTTTCGGTGAAAGGAACCGGTGGTGTTGAAATCGGAACGATCTATGCTACCGCTTTCGATATCAATGGTAACCCCATGCCCGAAGGTGTGAGCATTGCCTTCATCATCACGGACGGTCCGGGTGGTGGAGAGCGCCTTGACACGCTGGGGTATGGTCCCGACACGGCTGTTACCAACAGCCAGGGTACTGCCAGCACCACGCTTCACTCCGGAACGGTTTCAGGAACTGTTAGGATTCGTGCTACTTCCGGGACGATCCTCTCGACAGCTACACAGGTGCTGATTGCTGCCGGTCCGCCTGCACATATCGTTATTGGGGCTGAGCATTGCAACGTACCCTACTGGGATGATGTTGCCATGCCCAATGGTATCACGGCAGTTGTTTCAGACATCTACTTGAACCCTGTTAACGATTCCACCGTTGTTTACTTCTCCTGTGACGAGGGGACCATGATGTCACATCTGGAGAGGACTTTTGATGGTGAGGGCCTTGCCCATTCAGTCTGGTTCTCTGGGAATAATGTTGAGACCGCCGATGGCATAGTCATTATCATGGCGGAGACATCCGGTGGAACAGTGGCAGATACAGGAGCGTTCTTTAACTCTCACGTCCCCGACACTTTGATTGTTCTGGGAGTGCCGGTCTCAATGATGGCTGACGGAACTTCAAAAGCTACTGTCTTTGTTGTGGGGCTTGATCTAAATGACAACCCTGTTGACGGTGGAACGCCATTCAAGGCCGAGGGCAACTTCTCGGCAGTGGCTGGAGGTACTCTCGAGGACGGCTGCTACGGCTCGTCGGATCGTACCAAGATTCTTTCGACAACGCTCGATATGGACTACTCACGCGATCTGGTAAATAACATTGACGATGGTATAGGCGCTATCGACGTGCTGCACTTCTGGCATGCCGGAACAGCCTATACGTCCTTCAATATGCAGTTGTTGACAGGGCCGGCTTACAGCGGAACGTCGGCTATCGATGGTTCTTCAAGCGCCGAGCCTTCTGCTGAGATTCCCTTCTCCGTGACTATCAGAGACCGTTGGGGCAATCCGCTGGCTGACCACAGTCTTACCATGACTGCCAGTGGCGGGGCGATAGCCGGTGCTAACCAGTCCACAGATGCCTATGGAGAGGCGTTCGGCTTTGTCTGGACGGCCCCCGCCGTCGATGGAGACTATACAATAATTATTACAGATAATGATCCAAGGGGGGGGATAGTACTCACGTTCTCCGTGAGCATATCTACTGAGTAATTCCCGCCTGGATACATTCGTTGGCAACGTCGGAGGGGAGAGCCACCCCCCGACGTTGTTTTTTGTCCGGTCTGATTTCTGGCAGTTCAACATCGTCAATCCTTCAGTTTCTACTTTCCTGTTGCGTAGCGGGTGTGTAGTTTCAGTTTATGTCTTCGGCTCCGACGCAAAACGTTCACAATTCGATCTTCGAAGCCTTCTCGGAGGCCGCGCGCACTCATGCAGGGAGAGTGGCAGTTCGAGCTGCTGGCGATGACGGCTCAATTTATACCTATGCCGAAACTCTGAATGCTGTCAGGAAATTGGCGGCCGGATTGCGGGGGAACGGTCTCCACAATCTTAAAG
>QNAF01000055.1 GCA_003641405.1 Candidatus Zixiibacteriota bacterium
CCTGCTAACGGATCGGGCGATCTAATCTACGTTACAGGCTCTCGGACCTGAGGGCGGGTACAGATTCATCCCGATCCGTTCATTATGTTTAGCTGAATTGTAAGATACAAGGGCGGGTCCGTCTTCGAACCCGCCTCCCCTGACCTATTGATAGCAATTGTCGGAACCACAGTCACTCTCGGAGTGGTTGCTCCTGCTCTTCAAGGCTCTACTCAGGGAAACACAAGTGTATTCTTGACAATTCAAGGAGTTTTTGTATATTCAGCATGAGCAAAAAAACTGCTTCCTTGAGATCCTCATATTGGGAATCTTGGGCCAAGTACATTTCTGAATAGACCTTTATCAAAGGAAAACAAAATGAAAAGAGTTCTCACCTTCTTGATCCTGCAAATCTCTTTTTCTTTGATATTATCTTTGCCAGTTTTGTCTCAAACTTCGGTCAGTGGAAATCAATCCGGAACTTGGACAATTGCCGGTTCGCCCTACCTGGTGCTTGGGGAGATTGTTGTGCCATCTGGTCAGACGCTCACCATTGAGCCCGGAGTGGAAGTTAACTTCCAGGGCCACTTCAAGTTCATTGTGAATGGAAACCTGCAGGCCGTGGGAACGGAAGCCGATAGTATCAGGTTCACCACAGACACTCCTTCAGTTGGCTGGAAAGGGATAAGATTTGTTGGTGCCGAGTCTGATGGTGCGCTTGCCTATTGTCGGATTGAGTTTGGGAAAGCCACGGGCGAGTGGCCCGACAATTGCGGCGGTGGTGTCTCTACGTGGGAATCAGATATTACCATCGAACATTGCTACTTTGTTTCTAATTCTGCAGGTCAACACGGGGGGGGGCTTTTCTGCTGGAGTTCTGTA
This sequence comes from Candidatus Zixiibacteriota bacterium, assembly GCA_003641405.1. Taxonomy (GTDB): domain Bacteria; phylum Zixibacteria; class MSB-5A5; order GN15; family FEB-12; genus B22-G1. Next base: position 862 of record QNAF01000055.1, read on the forward strand.
TCGGAGGTCAGTTGGTGCGTATTTCGTAACAATGATTGCACCTATGATGGAGGAGCGATTTACCTCTATTTTTCCAATGCAACTCTCACTCACTGTAACATGATTGAAAATACAGCAGGTTATTATGGCGCAGGCATAACTACTAATAACAGCGAACCAACAATGGCCTATTGTCTGTTTGCTGACAATACCGCTGCTATGGAGGCAGGGGGATTACGATGCGATTTGAGCACAGTCATCCTGACAAACTGCACTTTTACGGAGAATGTTACTACCCATGGAAGGGGAGGAGCGATTTATCTGGCCATGTCTCACGCCTATATTACAAACGGCATTCTATGGAACAATGACGGAATCACCGGAGATCTCCATTTAGATGTCATGGGCACAGCGGATGTTAATTACACTGATATTCCTGGGAGTTGGGGAGGAGCCGGAAACATAGACGATGATCCTTTGTTTGTAGATATACCAAGTGGAGATTTATCTGAAAACTCTCCCTGCATTGACTCCGGCATTTCCTTTTTTGTTCTGGATACATATACACTGGTTGATTTGGACCCGGGTGATTACAATGGTTCGGCTCCGGATATGGGAGCTTTTGAATATGTTTCGGAACCAAATATCCCACCGAATAACCCAGTTAGCCCAGACCCGGTAGACGCAGGAACAGACGTATCGATTGATGCCGGCCTTAATTGGAGCGGTGGAGACCCGGATGCTGCCGATGTCATCACTTATCATGTTTACCTTGGGACAAGTAGTCCTCCACCGTACCTGGAAGACTTCGGTCCATATCCTGCTACTCAAACTGCGATTGGTCCCTATTATCCTTCAGCAGAGCTGGAATATCTTACCACATACTATTGGCAGATTGTCGCGGAGGACGATCATGCGGAGAGCACGGCTGGCCCGATATGGAGCTTCACCACCACGACCTGTTGCATCCCGCCCAGTGTTGGCGATCTTGATCAAGGTGGCGGTGATCTCGGCTTCAACTACGACGGCGCCGACCTGTCGATGATGATCAACAGTCTGTTCATTGACCCAGCGAACGGCTGGAATGGCATCTGTCTCGACGAAGCAGACGTTGATTTCAGCAGTATTCGCCCGGTGGTAGATCCCATGACTGTTGATGGTGCCGACTTATCGTTGTTGATCGATGCACTGTTCATTGCTCCGACTCATTTCCTGAAGAATTGTGACGGGACGGATAACTGGTAGACCCTTTGACGGGCTCAGGACAGGCTCCGTTCATACGTTATCTCTGTCACCCTGAGCCTGTCGAAGGGTGAAGCTGCCAAACAACGAACCATACTTCGACAAGCTCAGCATGACAGTCTCATATGGGCGGGGTGGCAGGCTCAAACTTGTTTGGGCCTGATTTCAGTGCCAGGCAGATGTCCACATCTGCCAGATGAAGTGGGACATGTGGACATGTGAGATGTGGGGAAGGCAGGTTCCGCCAATTAAATATGTTAGGAGCGCAGGTACTTTCGGAGTGGTTGCTCCTGTCCTGCAAGGCTACTTCGTCATTGCGCGGACCCAGCGGGCGAGGAAGTCACGGCAACTGTCGCGATAGCCGAGTGCGCCGACCAGCCTACCGTGTCTCAATCCGGCAATGATCCGGCCATGGTCCCCGTGATGGAACAGTACGCTGTAACCGTGGTCAAATTCAAACTCGTCAGCGGCAGGAACTACTTGAGAATGCCGGGTACCGAATTCCGTGATCTTGAGATACTTAAAACCTAAACTGTCCTGGGTGAGGAACAATTCAAGCGTGTCACCATCGCAAGTGTACCTGGCGGAGTATACGTCGTCCAACCCGACGACTTCAAGAAACGCAGTTCGATGGTATACGAATGATTTGTCGATCAGATTTGCGGCAGGAAACCGAGTGAGAGCTTCGGCGTGTGCTTCCGGAGTTCCGGGCCTGACCAGAGAGTCTTCGATAAGCGGCAGGGTGTCGGCTAACGTGTTATCATTAGGTGGTTCGCTATTCTGTTTGCAGGAGCATAACAGCAGCAAACAGGTTGTAAAGATCGGGCACCATTTCATATGGAATCGAACGCTCATAGCAGATACAGTATCATCAGTACGGTCAGCAGCCACAGTACAACTGTAAGCAGGATCGGCATGTCGCCAATCAGGACACGAGTTGGAGAACCACCTTTCTCTTCCTTGTGAATCAAATAGAGATAGCGGAAAATGCCGTACACAACAAAAGGTATTGTCAGGTAGAGATTTTCGGTTTCCAACTTATCGGAGACTTCGGTTGAAAACGAGTATAGCATGTACATGACCACGACAGAAGCTGTGGTCACGCCGATACACTGATCCAGCAAATATGGGGAGTACTTGTCGAGTATTTTCCGGTGCGCGGTGGCGGCTTCTTCAAGAAGCAGCAGTTCGTGTCGGCGTTTGCCAAAAGCCAGAAACAGCGCCAGCAGGAGCGTGTTGATGAGCATCCACTTCGATGCCGGTACTCCAATCGCCAGCGCTCCGGCATAGGCTCTGATCACGAACCCCAGCGCGATACTCATCGCGTCTACGATTACAACATCTTTCAGCAGGAGTGAGTAAAAAGCATTGAGGACAAGAAACGCTCCGGCAGCAATCGCAAACCACCAATTGATAAACCAGGCACCTGCTATGCCAAGAACCAACAGCAACAGAATCATGACAACGGCAGCAGGTATAGACACGGAACCCGAAGCAAGCGGTCGATTCTTCTTGAGTGGATGCAGGCGATCTTTTTCCCGGTCCACAAGATCGTTGAACGTGTAGACGGCCGATGACAACAAACAGAACACAAGCACTGCCAGCAGGGCAGACTGTAGTTTGTCGGGATCGTTCGCCTCACCGGCGAACACCAGCGCAGCCAGTACCACACCGTTCTTGAGCCACTGTGCGGGGCGAGCGAGATTGACCAAGTGTCTCATCATGTCAGAACATAAGAGCTTGAAGAGAGTGTCTCAAGCAATTAGTTATCAAACGGCAGCGCCTGAGAGATGGATGGGTAGAAAAGCGTGAAAAACGCTGTCGCTTTCCGAGTAGCTGATTCCACGTCGTCACCGTCGGCGATCGGTAGATTAAGGCGGATAAAGGCTGCATCTGTAGGGCGAAGCAGCAGCGAGTTTTTCATCAAATCCCATTTGAGACCAAATTCATCGCAAATGGTACCTCCCCTTGTTTCGAACCAGTAGAGCATGAGTTCTCGATGATTGTGCTCAGTGATTACAAACCGATTGACCTTTTTGCTGATCCCTCCCGGTAACTCGAGATGATACGGAGCCGAATGGATGATTTTCCAACCGCTTCCGGGAAGGCAGTGTTTTGGCGAGTGAATCTGACTCCCGAATTTCTGAGAGGCGAAATAGCCCACAAACAGCGAGACAGAACTGCCGTCTTCATCAACGTACTGCCTTAGAGTTGTCGTATCGGCTTTGAGGACATCGTAGCTGGCCTCACTGAAGCGGCGCTCCTGGCCTACATAGCCAACAGATGAAAATGGGATTTCCGAGAAGGAGGGTCCCCGGTTTGGTTCCGGTTTTATGAACCTGAGACTGTTGCCGACCATGCCACCAATAAGAATAATCAATGATACAATCAGCACTGGACGGTTCATCGCGCAAACCTCTTGAGAATCCAGCCAAACAGGAACAGACAGGTAAACGAGACTACGAACACCGACATGCCCATAAGGGTATGAGTCGGCTCCTCCGCAACGTCCAAGCCAACTGCCGATGCCAGCAAAGTGGTCACAAATACTCGGAAAACGTTGGCTACGACCGCGATTGGAATCGTGGCAAGAAACAGCAAGACCTGCCTGGGCCAGCCTTTCTGAGTGAAGTGAGCGTACAGGGTTCCCAGCGCCAATAGAGCAATCAGCGAGCGAATCCCGGAACATGCGTCGACAACTTCGAGTGAGCACCCTCCGGCGAGATGAATAATGTTCCCCTGGCGAACGACCTCCATGCCCAGAATGTTCAGGGCACCGACTGTGATCTTTGAAGCGATGAGTTGCATCGGAAACGCGATCGAGAAATATATGACATAGGGGATAGGAATCATGAAGCAGAGGAAAAAGAACGCGAACCAGGTTCTCTTGATGCGCTCAGTACCGAACAGATACCAACTCAGCCCGAATAGAGTCACGACAAACGAGAAACGAGTAGTGAAAAACTCTGCAGCGGCGGAGCCGAGCACGAATAGTGCCAGCCCGGCGGCCACAAGTGCCAGTCCTGCAGTGCTTTGCGAGACCGTGTGTTCTGCCAGTTCTTTCCGTGCCGACCATAGCAGGTAAACCGAGACAACCGGGATCAGGAATCCGTGAGAGTAGTTATCATCAAGGTACCAATCCTGTACTAACTCGTAAAGCGTTGGTAAGTACACCAGCACCAGCAGGCCGAACGGTACCCAGAGGACGGTGGGTTTGAAAGACGCTTTTGCCAATGCTGCTTCTGACATGCTCGAATCTATGCAGTTTATACGCAATATACCAATAACTATTAGATCGACAGACTACGGGGGGCTGTTAGCGTTCTCAGGAAAGGTTCTTTCGCTTCATCGGCAATCCTGCAAAACGCCTATCTTAACTGTTTCCTTTTATGCCCTACAGACCATACATTGAGGTATGGCTCGACCCAGACAACAACGAACTCGCAGGCAGCACTACGTTCTGATGGTCAACCAGTCAGCTTCGTGCTACCAGGAGAAAGCAGTGCAGGGGCTGATCAACGAGATCAAGCGCCGAAATGGTTCGTACACCGTCTACGAACCAGAGACCGCCCTGGAGCTGCTGAAACAGACAGAAGTGGTTGTGGGCAAACGTCGATCATCCCGCGACCTGCCGGCACCGTACTCTCGCGGTGGCGCGGTCACAGCACTGGTGGCCTGTGGTGGCGATGGTACTTTCAATCTCGTCGCTCGAGTTGCTATGGTGATGGATCTGCCGGTAGCTTGTCTGCCTCTGGGCAAAACCAACAATATCGCTCGTTCTCTTTATGAGAAACCCAACATTGAAACCGCCACCAAGAGAATACTTACTGGAAGCTATAAGGTAATCGACTGCGCAGTCGCGGCAGACCAGCCGTTTTTCGGCTCAATCGGAATAGGTCTGGTTCCGGAGTTGGCAGAGCAATTACAGGGAGGCCAGGTGCCGCGGTTTGGTATTGGCTGGTCTCGACTTGTTTCCAGAGTGGCTGCGGGAGTAGAGTTGAAGAAAACCGTTGTCAAGGTTGACAGTTTCCGTTTTGAGATCAGACCGATCATCCTCAACATCAATCTTCTCCCATATTCCGTTGGTCTTCCATTGTCCCCGGCCTCAATTGCCGACGACGGCCTGCTTGAAATCATCTTTGACCAGGGCGACCACAAAGCGAGCTTCTCGGCTTACGCTCGTGCGATCCATAAGAAGAAGTACCTGTATGGCGACGATATTCGCCTTTATCGAGGTACCGTGATTTCCTGCCAGCCAATGGACGGACAGATGCTGTACCTTGACGGTGAACTCATCAAGATACCGATGGAGACTCTTGAGATACGCATTAGTCCCAAGAAACTCAGTGTGCTCTGTTAGACATTGTCTATTTGCAGTGATTGCCGGGTTGGTGCTGGTCGGTAGTGGTATGGCCGACACAACTTCTATCAAAGATCAGCCGCTGGCTGATAGCATCACAACCAGGACGACTATCGACACACTGCTGTTTGTACCGCTGCGGGACTTGTCGGCAACAATGCAGGTCACGAGCCCTGTTGACCTGGAGAGGCACCTGCGCCAAAATCCCACCGTGGCACTATTCAAGTCGATGTTCGTGCCGGGGCTGGGGCAGATTGGCAATCGACGCTATGTCAAGGCGGCCTTGATCATTGGTCTTGAAGCGTGGTTGATAGGTACTGCCGTTGACCGGGCACAAGATACCCCGGACGCGAGAGACGCCTACCTTTCAGCGGCATCAGTCTCAGAGCGCAACGGCTTGTTCTTTGAGTACGATGAACGCCGCAAGTCTCGTAACAAGTACATCTGGTTTGCCGGACTTACAGTGTTCGTTTCGATGTTTGACGCCTATGTGGACGCTCACCTGTCCGGATCACCTGCCGACAAACGCAACGAAAAGCTGGCCTTTGATATTGGGCCGAACGAATCCGGCGGTATGAGCGCTACTCTGGCGTTCAAGTTCTAGCACGGTGTTGAGAAACTGATAGACGGTGGGCGGTGTACGTCCTCGTGCGCCGCCTGGCACCGAAATATCGGCAGACGAGGACGTCTGCCGCGCACGGGAACTGTCAGATTCCACAGCAAGGGACCTGTTGATAAATCCCATAGCAGTGTTGTGTCGAGTCCTGATTTCCCGCCAAAGGCGGGAGATTGTGACCCGACACGCAGTGACCTGTCACGTTACATTATGTCACATAACAGAGTCAGGTCTCATCCCGCCTTTGGCGGGAAAGGACCTGACTCAACTCATGGAGAGGGTTTTTTCAACAGGCCCCAAGTTGTGGGCCACCAATCAGCAGCGCGGGGATGCTGCCCTGCGGACTACTCCATATCTTTCCCGATGGAGTATTTCTTGATCTTATCGAAAAGCGTTGTGTAGTCGATCTTGAGGACTTTAGCACACTTGCGCTTGTTACCGCGCACGTCTTTCAGCACACGAATGATCGTCGCGCGTTCGGCCTGACCCTGGGCATGCGCGCCGATCTCTTTGAGACCTGCGCCGTCGCGCAGTTTGATCTCATCGGTGCGACGCAAACGGATAGCCAGATGTTCCGGTGTAACTTTTTTGCCTTCAGCCAGAATAATTGCGCGTTCGATTGTATTCTCAAGTTCACGAACATTGCCGGGCCAGTGATATTTCTCCAGCAGATCCAGGGCATCCCTGGTTAGTGACTTGAGTGACTTTTTCATTTCCCGGCTGTACTTCTCCACGAACGACTCCGCCAGCGCCTTGACGTCGCCGGACCGCTCTCTGAGAGGCGGGATATTTAGCGGGAACACTGACAGCCGGTAGTAAAGATCCTCACGGAACTTCTTAAGACGGATAATTTCCGGTAAATCCATATTGGTAGCAGCGATCACACGAACGTCAACATCAACTGTCTTGGTGCCGCCGAGACGCTCGAAGTTCTTCTGTTGCAACACTCGCAGGAGTTTTGCCTGCAGCGAGATATCCATATCGCCGATTTCATCGAGGAACACCGTCCCGCCGTTGGCGATCTCAAATTTGCCCATCTTGCGGACGTGTGCACCTGTGAAGGCTCCCTTCTCAGAGCCGAACAGCTCGTTTTCCAGAAGCTCACCAGGTATTGCCGCACAGTTGATCGTTATATACGGACCATCCTTGCGGTGTGACAGGTTGTGTATGGCGCGTGCGAACAGTTCCTTACCGGTGCCGGATTCACCCTGCAACAGCACGGAGGCATCGCTGCGCGCAACCTTCTGAATCATCCGACTGAGTTCGAGCATTTTCTCGTCGGTGCCGATGATATTCTTCAACCCATGATCTGCCAGCAACTCCTGTCTCAGTAGCGTGTTTTCCGCTACCAGACGGCGGTTTTCCAGTGCCCGCCCTATCAGCACACACAGGTGCTCGGTGTCGAACGGTTTGGTAATAAAATCGTAGGCGCCCTTTTTCATCGCCGACACCGCGTCTTCGATGGTGCCGTAGGCGGTCATTATTATCACCGAAGTGTCATTGTCGATTTCTTTCGTCTGTGCCAGGACTTTCAGACCGTCAATATTCGGCATACGCAAATCTGTGAGAACCAGGTCGTACGATTTGTTAGACACCAGATCAATTGCCTGTTGTCCATCACCTGCTGCATCGACGCGATAACCTTCTTCGGTCAGCGTGTCGAACAACATATTGCGCATAGAGTCTTTGTCATCAACTACCAGGATGTTGGGCATTGTTGCTCCTCAGACACAAAGTTCACCTTCCTCAGCACCGCGGGTGAGTATACGGATCATCCCTTGTATCGGTTCCAAAGCGGTACTCATAAAGGGCTTTGCCTGTGCAAATGTTGGACAGTAAGTCCAGGAGACGTGAAGATTGAACTGCTTAGTCTATCTCAGATCGAAACAGGCAGTTATGCTACTCTTGAGGATATCGGCACGAAGACAATATCTGCCAGACGGAAGTCGCGGAGAATTGAGTCTGCTGGTGTTGAGTGTAAGACGGTAGTAGCCGAAACCCAGGTTCCTGACCATCACCGGGTACAGGAACATCTGGTTACCATCCAGCAGACTGATTGAGACATTACAGATTGGCTCTTCAATGACGAATTCGATTGAAGCTGACGGCGTGACCTCGGCAGGAATGTTCCGGACCTCGATGGAGTCAATCCTCTCCGCCCTGATAAGCGTCACCAGGGAGTCAGAAACAGTGACTTCCGGCTCAACCCAGATAGTCTGATATTTGTCTGATGTCAGGCCGGTACCTTGCTCTGCGCCAGGACCGCCTTTCCTGCCACAACCGGTGACAACAACAGCCAGACACAGAAACATCAACAGGGGATTTTTCATTTGCCTTTGGGGAGTACCTGTTTCTCGTGTATAAAATCATCCACGGTAAGTCTGACCACAAAAACAATGTAGGTCTTTGTATGCAACCTGGTCGGTCGCCAGTCAATCGCATAATCGCCAGCTAACATGACCGAGTCCTTCAGAAGAGCCTTCAGTGTCGTACCCTGGGTGTTACAGATATCCAGTGAGACAACAGACGAATCGCTCTGTAGTACGAAGTTTATCTCGCCTGTTTCGCTCCAGTTGTCGATATCAAGCGAAGAAGTTGTTTCTCCCTTCGAGTACGCCATAAACAACTCGCCACTCCGGTTTCCCCCGCAGTCGTTGGTTTCATAGAAATACTGTCCCCGAGTTACATACTTGCCGGAATCGTCTTTACAGTCCCAATATAGATTGTAGTAACCGTAATCAATTTGATCGTCCACAAGATGACGAACAAGATTACTGTCAGAATCGAAGATATCGACCGTCATCTGACAGGGATTATTACTCTCCTGGGCAAGCCAGACTCGAACGTTCTCTGCTTTTGCACTGTCCCTGGGTCGATTCTTCAGTTCATTCCAGTCTCCTCCGGCAAGTACCGAAGAAACCGAGAGGAAACAAATAACCGCGGACAAAAGTGCTGCTGTGAGATTTCGCATAAAGTTCTTCATCCGATAATGATCATTTTACTGATGACGGACGCAAGCTCAAACATCTTCTTATACTATTGTCAGGGCTTGCAGTTTCGACAGGGAGACAGCCCGGCTGCCAGACCTTCTTCACGGGTTGAAAAGACACGGCGACGGTTCGCTGCGAGATTGCGCACCGAACTGCAGCTCGGTCGATGTAATCTGTATGAACCGACTGGGCTTACGTAGTATTCCTCCGGCTCGTGCTGAACAGACCACAATCCCGTACCCCGTCCAATTGCGCGCCGCTGCGCCTCCAGCAGTCCTGCGACTTCCGGCCTTTCAAACTCGTCATCGCCAAACAAATACACATAGGCCAACCCACTGTCCAGCAAGACCTGGTTGACAAAAAGGCTGTCTATATAAAGGTAGCCCAGAAGACGTCCGTACCTGTCACGGCGGCGGTCGGCGTACTTGATAGTAGCCTTCTTTCCCAAAACAAGCCTGCCCAATAGCGACGTTGCCTCGTCAAAGAAGGGTTCCCCTCTCTCTGGCGTGTCGATGGCCAGCAGGCGAAGCTTATCTCCGCCCAATAGCTCCACCGTATCGCCGTCGATGATCCTGTGGACAATAAACCGGTCGCCGGGCTGCCTTTCCGGACCAATCTGCTCTACTAGGCGAAGGACTACAATTAAGAGCGCCACCGTAATAACGAAGGCGACTGTGGCCAGTCGTCGAGCACTGGATTTCGATCGTTTATGCCGGGTTGCCGTCAATTACTACCTCAGAGTACCCCGCAGCCGTCGGTACGACTTCGATTAGTGATTCCACCTTGTTCTTCAATTCTTCGAGATGAGTCACGAGAAAAATCTGTGAGAAACGACTTCGCAGGTTGGCCAGAGCTTCAAAGATGAGATCCCGGCGACCGCTGTCCTGCGACCCAAAGACCTCGTCAAGAATCACGAACGATTTATCCAACCCGGCCGATTCTGTCAATGCTGATGATATGGCCAGTCGCAGACAAAGGCTCGCAAGATCTTTCTCACCTCCGGAAAAACGTTCAACCCCGTGGAACTTGCCACAATCCATAATCTGCAAATTGTAGTCGTTGTCCAGTTCAACCAAACTGTATTTTCCACCGCTCATACTGGTAAGGAGGTCGCTCGACAGTTCCGCCAAACGAGGTCTTATCCGCCCGATTGTGTACTTGCGAAAATCGCCAAACAACCGCACCAGTCCCTCAACGTAGAACTGCTCAGTTCTGCACTCCTTAAGCTCGTCTACCGCTTTATCGAGTCGAGCGAGTTCCTCGAGTTTCATCTCCAGTTCTTTTTGGATTATTTCCAGTTCCCTGCCTGTCCTGTCAGACTCCGCTTTTGTTTCTTCCAGCTTCTGCTGATGGGCGATGAACTTCTTCTTGACGCTATCGAATGCCGCAACATCGTAGCCGATCTCTCCGCGCTGACGAACAAACTCAGCTACCTCAGTATCAATCGCTTTTAACTGGGCCTCGGCTACCCCTATATCATTAAGTAGTACCGGCAGAGTGTCCAGTTGACCCTTTAGTTGCTGCGCCTGTGACTGCTTCTTATCGAGTTGAGCTACCCTGGCACCAACCTCTTGCAGCTTCTCAGGATCGAAAACGATCTCCCCAATTCCGGCCAGGCTATTCGATAAGTCGGACA
>QNAF01000056.1 GCA_003641405.1 Candidatus Zixiibacteriota bacterium
CGTAATATGAAATGTGGTGTCGGCCTGTGTGGACACTGCCAGATCGGTCCCACTTTCGTGTGCAAAGACGGCCCGGTGTACCGGTTCGATAAGATACGGAACACTTTCACAAAACGGGAAATGTAGTATGAGTTCCGTGAAGAAACCCAAGCTTGCCGTCTGGAAGTTCGCATCCTGTGACGGATGTCAACTGTCTCTGCTGGACTGTGAGGAGGAATTGCTGGCAATTACTCAGGAAATCACTATTGCATATTTCCCGGAAGCGACGCGGGCAGTCATAAAAGGTCCGTACGATATCTCGCTGGTAGAAGGTTCGATCACGACTTCGCATGATGCCGAGCGGATTCACAGGATCCGCCGGATATCGGAACATCTGATAACGATAGGGGCCTGTGCCACGGCTGGAGGGATTCAGGCATTACGCAATTTTGCCGACGTGGACGATTTCGTTTCCATGGTGTACGCCAACCCTGCCTACATAGAGACACTTAACAAGTCAACTCCGATAGCCGATCATGTGTTTGTTGATTTTGAACTGCGCGGTTGTCCGATTAGCAAGTACCAACTGGTGGAACTCATAAGCGCTTTCCTCAATGGTCGCAAACCGAACATTGGCACCCATAGCGTCTGCATGGAGTGCAAAATGAAGGGCAATGCCTGCGTGATGGTGGCCCACGGGACTCCTTGTCTGGGGCCTGTCACTCAGATGGGATGCGGCGCGATATGTCCAACGTACGATCGCGGATGTTTCGGATGCTTCGGTCCCAAAGAGACTCCCAATACCAGGTCATTAGCCGCCTGGTTCGAGCAATTGCAGATACCGAAGGACGATATTGTCAGGGTGTTCCGGGGATTCAATGCTTATGCGGAGCCGTTCCGGAAGGAGAGCGAGGCACATGAAAAGTAGAACCATCAAGGTTGACTACTTGGCCCGAGTAGAGGGAGAGGGCAAACTTTATGTCAAAATCAAGGACAATGTCGTAACCGATGTTCGTTTCAGTGTCTTTGAGCCACCCCGGTTCTTCGAAGCTCTACTGCGTGGTCGGAGATTTACGGAGGCTCCTGATATCACTGCCCGCATTTGCGGCATTTGTCCGGTAGCCTATCAGATGAGTTCATCACAGGCGATGGAGTCGCTGTGTGGTGTCACAGTTCCCGGACCACTAAGGGACTTGCGACGACTGATCTACTGTGGTGAATGGATAGAATCACACGCGCTTCATATCTACATGCTCCATGCCCCGGATTTCCTGGGCTATCAGGATGCCATTAGCATGGCCAAGGACCATCCTGATGTTGTCAACCGGGCGCTCAAGCTGAAGAAAATCGGAAATGACGTGATGGTGCTGCTTGGTGGACGGGAGATCCATCCGGTCAACCCGCGTGTTGGAGGTTTCTACAAGGTCCCAACAAAGGAGAGCCTGACCCAGCTTGTTGAACCACTCCAGTGGGCGCTGGAAGCATCTCTTGAGACAGTCCGCTGGACTTCATCACTGTCGTTTCCGGAGTTCGAACGAGATTACGAGTTTGTGTCTTTGCGCCATCCTGATGAATACCCTATAACTGAAGGTCGGGTAGCTTCGAACAAGGGGATCGACATCACCACGGATAAGTTCCTGGATACTTTTGAGGAGATCCACATAGCTCATTCCACGTCGCTTCAGGCGAAGGTGAAAGCCCGTGACGACTACATGGCCGGGCCGCTGGCTCGGTACTGTAACAATTTCGACCGGCTTCCGGAAGTCGCGCAAAAGGCTGCCAGGGACGCCGGCCTTTCGGAAGTATGCAAAAATCCGTTCAAGAGCATTATCGTGCGGAGCGTAGAGACAGTGTTCGCCTGCCACGAAGCGTTAAGAATCATCGAGGGGTATGAACCCCCTGAGAAACCGTTCGTGGAAGTACCACCCAGGGCAGGAATTGGTCATGGGTGTACCGAGGCACCCCGGGGTCTGCTTTATCATCGCTATGAAATCGACGACGATGGAATCATCAAGGATGCCAGAATAATACCACCTACTTCGCAGAATCAGAAATCCATGGAAGAAGACCTGCGTTTCTTTGTAGGGAAAAACCTCGATCTGACGGATGAGAAGCTTACCTGGCAGTGTGAGCAGGTGATACGCAATTACGATCCCTGTATTTCCTGTTCGTGCCATTTCCTGAAACTCGATATTCAACGGGATTGAGAGGAGTATCCCGGTGGCAGAACATCCCGTAACGGTAATTGGCATCGGCAATCCTTACCGGGGAGATGACCGAGTTGGTCTGTATGTCGCTGAGCAGGTTCGTAACCATGCACTCAAAGGATTGTCGGTTGTAGAAGGGATTGGGGACGGTTTTGCCCTTATTGACGCCTGGGCTGAATCTGATCTGGCCATTGTGATTGACTGTGCTTCCTCCGGATCTACGCCAGGTACTACCTTTCGCTTCGATGCTGTGCGGGAAACGATTCCGGGCAATCTATTTTCGGGGCTGTCAACTCATTCCATATCTGTCAATGAGGCCATTGATCTGGCCAGGGTCCTGAACCGCCTTCCTAAGGAATTGGTAGTGTATGGAATTGAGGGCGAGAACTTTTCGACTGGTCTTGATTTGGCACCGGTGGTTGAGGCAAGCGCTCACAAGGTTGTTGAATCCATACTTGAAGAGATCGAAACCCTGACAAACTAATAAGGCAAAGGGTACACCTATGCATGAGTTCTCACTTCTTCATGATCTACTGGAGAAAATAGAGGTCGTTGCTGAAGAGAATGGTTCGGACCAAGTGATCGGTGTCAAAGTAAGACTGGGCGCGCTGGCTCATATCTCCCCCTCCCACCTTCGTGAGCACTTCGATCACGCCGTCGTCGGTACGGTGGCGGAGGGAGCCAGACTTGACATTGAAGAACTTAAGGATGAGCACGACCCACATGCCCAGGAGATAATTCTGGATAGCATTGAAGTAGCGGAAATGTGAGAGCTGTTCACACTCACAAGAAAGCCGGAACTTCTGAGATCGATTTGATCTCGCGATTGCGACTTCGTGTCAGTGGAAGAGTACAGGGGGTCGGTTTCCGCCCCTTTATCTACCGACTTGCTACCGAACTCAATCTGACCGGTTGGGTCAGGAATTCTCCCAGTGGTGTCGAGGTCGAACTTGAAGGTAGTGAAGATGGCTTGCAGGAGTTCACTGATCGTCTCCCGCGAGAGAAACCGATTTTGTCAAACATCGATGAAATGGAGTTGACGAGGCACAAGTTAGTCGGCTATTCGGAATTCATAGTCAGAGAGAGTATCAACTCTGGTAACATCGAAGCTGTGATCCTGCCTGACATCGCTACCTGCGAGGAGTGCCGGCAGGACATCTTTGACCCGACGCTACCGCTATCCGTTTACGAATTGCACCAACTGCGGACCGCGCTACTCTATTGTCGAATCGCTTCCCTATGACCGCGCTAACACGACTATGCGACGGTTTACAATGTGTGAAGAGTGTCGGTGTGAATACGAAGATCCGCGGGATCGGCGTTTCCATGCTCAACCCAATGCCTGTCCAAACTGCGGGCCGAGCCTTGAACTCTGGGACACAGCAGGCAGAACGCTGGCAGGGTCTGAAAATGCTCTAAGTCTGGCTTGTGACCGCATTAGAGCGGGGGATATACTGGCGTTGAAGGGACTCGGTGGATTTCAACTCATTGTCGACGCAAGGAACACCGACGCCGTGCAACGTCTTAGAGACCGAAAGAACCGACCCGAGAAACCGCTGGCGCTGATGTACCCGAACTTCGGTGCTGTTGAAAAAGATTGTGAGTTAACAAAGTGCGAGAAGGCTGCTCTCACATCCACAGCGTCACCCATAGTGCTGCTGAAACAGAAGTCAGGTACGCAGCCTGCTCAGCAATCGATCTCCGACCTTGTCGCCCCGGACAACCCATATCTGGGGATCATGTTGCCATACACTCCCCTGCATCACTTACTGATGGCGGAGTTGGCCTGTCCCATAGTGGCTACCAGCGGCAACCGCTCGGATGAACCGATTTGCACCGATGAACGGGACGCCCTCAATCGTCTGCGGGATATCGCTGATCTGTTCCTCGTGCACGATCGTCCTATTGCCCGGCATGTCGATGATTCAATTGTCAGAGTTATTGCTGATCGTCCGGTTGTACTGCGCAGCGCCAGGGGATACGCACCAACGGTGATTGACCTGCCTGAGCCGACACCTGACTGTCTTGCTGTTGGCGCTCAGATGAAAAACACGATTGCCGTTTCAAAAGGAAAGCGCGTTTTTGTAAGTCAGCACATCGGTGACCTGGGGAACAAAACTGCTTTCGACGCCATGGGTCAGGTGGTCGGATCACTTATGTCGGCTTATGATGTGAATCCCGGCCGAGTAATCTGTGATCTGCATCCTGATTATCAGTCCACCAGGTTTGCATCGACTTTCGACACTCCGCGGGCTGTCGTTCAGCATCACTATGCTCACGTCTTGTCCTGTATAGCGGAAAACCGTCTGGAACCACCGCTGCTCGGAGTGGCCTTTGATGGCACCGGTCTTGGCACGGACGGTACGATCTGGGGCGGTGAATTCCTGAAGATAACCGATGACTCCTTCGAGCGAGTCGCCCATCTGCGGCAATTCCACCTTCCCGGTGGTGATGCTGCCGTTCGAGAGCCGCGCCGATCAGCTCTGAGTTTGTTGCACGAAGCGTTCGGCGATGATGCGTTTGGCATGAACGAACTGGACACTATTGCATCTTTCACACCTGAGGAGCTGCGAGTTCACCGGACTATGCTTAACAGGGGAGTCAATGCCCCGGTCACATCGAGTGCGGGTCGTCTTTTCGATGCCGTTTCATCATTGTTGGGATTATGCCAGACGATGAGTTTCGAGGGTCAAGCGGCTATGAAGCTGGAATTCGCTGCTGAGAGTATCCGGTCGACGGCTGCTTACGAGTTCAACCTCAATACCCGGTCCTTGCCGTTTGTCCTTGACTGGGAACCGATGTTGCGTTTAATCGTCAAAGACCTGCGAGCAACTGTGTCCCCAGCGGTGATTGCAGCCAGGTTCCACTGTACCCTGGCAGAAATGGTGGTCGCTGTTGCCGGAAAGATCGAGGAGTCCAGGGTGGTTCTCAGTGGTGGCTGTTTCCAAAACCGGTATCTCACCGAACGAACATTGGCCTGTCTCGAACGGCATGGCTTTGAAGTTTTCAGACATGAGCGGATACCGCCTAATGATAGTGGTATTGCGCCCGGTCAGATCATGGCGGCTTGCCGCCGGCAACACTGAGGTGATAGAACATGTGTCTGGCAGTTCCCGGTCGAGTAGTTGAATTCACTGACAATGGCCCTCTTACCAGGGCCGGGCGAGTCAGTTTTGGCGGTATTGTGAGGGACGTTAACCTGTCTACGGTACCGGTGGCCGAGGTAGGTGACTATGTCCTTGTACATGCCGGTTTTGCCATAAGCATCATTGACCCCGACGAAGCGGCAAGAACCATCGAGTACCTGTGCCAGATAGAGTCACCGACCAACGGACAAAGTGGTGGCCGATGAAATACGTAGATGACTTCCGTAATCCTGCCACTGCGACGGAATATGTCAGAGCCATCACTTCCCTGAGCACCAAACGCTGGACTATCATGGAGGTGTGTGGAGGTCAGACTCACGCTATCGTAAGAAACGGCATTGATCGACAGCTTACCGACACAGTCATACTTCTGCACGGTCCCGGCTGCCCGGTATGTGTCACACCCACAGATCTGATTGACAAGGCAATCGAGCTGGCGTCACGCGAGAATGTTATCTTCTGCTCGTTCGGTGATATGCTCCGGGTTCCCGGCCATGAGCAGGACCTGCTATCGGTGAAGGCCAAGGGTGCCGAAATTCGTACACTGTATTCGCCGTTGGACTGCCTTGAGATTGCACAGCACAACCCTGACAAGCAGGTTGTGTTCTTTGCGATTGGGTTTGAAACGACTGCTCCCGTGAATGCCTCTGTTGTTTACCAGGCTCACCAAAAGGGTCTCCACAACTTTTCCATCCTGTGCGCCCAGGTTCTTATTCCGCCTGCCATTGCCGCGATTCTGGAATCACCGGAATGCCGTGTGCAGGCCTTGCTTGCCCCCGGTCATGTATGCAGTGTAACAGGCTGTGGCGAGTATGAGCAACTTGCAACCCGCTACCGGTTACCAATTATTATCACCGGGTTTGAGCCGGTCGATATTCTCCAGGGCATTTATATGGCGGTGGCTCAATTGGAACACGAGCAAGCCCGTCTTGAGAATCAATATACACGGGCGGTCAGGTCCGAAGGAAACAAAGAAGCGCGGTATCTTATGAGCCGGGTTTTTCATGTGGTTGATCGCACCTGGCGCGGGCTTGGCGTAATACCCTCCAGCGGCTTAGCCCTTCGGGATGAGTTTACAGAGTTCGACGCTGAAAAGCGGTTTGAATTGACGAGCCGACAGGTTGAAGACAATTCGCAGTGTATCAGCGGTTTGATTCTCCAGGGTATCAAAAAGCCGTGTGACTGCCCTGCCTTTGGGGGCGACTGCACACCCGAACGACCGTTGGGAGCTACGATGGTCTCATCAGAGGGCGCCTGCGCGGCCTACTTCCGTTATCATGGGTCTGGAAACCTTACGCGCTGAAGGATAAGTACATGTCAGTTGACTCTTACCGTGATCAGGAACCAGGTCGCCCTGACGTTCTGGCAGAGCATCCCCATATCTCCATCGCTCATGGCAGTGGCGGCAGGTTAATGCACCAACTCATAGACAACGTGTTTGCGCCATTGTTCAAGAACCCGGATTTTGAATCACAACACGATGGTGCTTTACTTGAGATAGCCGGAGCAAAACTCGCTTTCACAACCGATTCATATGTTGTAAATCCTCTCTTTTTTCCCGGTGGAGACATTGGCACGCTGGCGGTCTGTGGTACTGTCAACGATCTTGCCATGTGTGGAGCACGTCCCTTGTATCTTTGTGCATCGTTCATAATCGAAGAGGGCTTCCCTACCGATTCATTGTGGAGAATTGCTCTCTCCATGCGGCAGGCTGCGATGAAGGCTGGGGTGCACATTGTTTCAGGTGATACGAAAGTGGTCGACCGTGGCTGCGGTGATGGTGTGTACATAACCACGTCAGGTGTTGGCCTGGTAAATCAAGGTCTGGAAATCAGCCCACGTGCTGTCAAGCCGGGAGATGCTATTATCATCAATGGCGATATCGGTCGGCATGGTATCGCGGTCATGTCACAGCGTGAGGGGTTATCCTTTGAAACCAGGATAGAGAGCGACTGCGCTCCCCTGGGCGCTCCTGTAATGCAGCTTCTCGAGAAAGGAATCGATATCCACTGTCTGCGCGATTTGACCCGGGGAGGACTGGCCACTACACTGGTTGAGATCGCGGAATCATCTTGTCTGCACATCGGTATTGACGATCGCAAGGTGCCGATTCGTGATGAAGTGCTCGGAGCTTGTGAGATGCTCGGCCTCGATCCGATGTATGTTGCCAATGAAGGGCGCTTTGTTGCTTTTGTGCCTGCTCGTGAGGCAGAACAGACTGTGGCAATTCTCGGTGATTGCTCTCCCGACCTAACGCCGGTCATCATAGGTGAGGTATCTGATGGGGAGCGAGGTGTTGTCACCATGAAGAGCATTATTGACGCTGAACGCATTGTGGATATGCTGAGCGGTGAGCAGCTCCCAAGGATCTGCTGATTCCAGAAGTCACCCCCTGTGACCTCGTTCGGGTTCTGTCCCCGACGGTCAGCGTGCTGGTGTGTTGTTGGGTGCCCTACCAGACTGGAGTCTGATACTGGCCTCCATTTGGACACCCCATTTCCGGCCCTCACTTGAGAAGAAGCGTCCTCCATGAGTACTATCGAACAAATGTAGATTCCTCGCGCCTCCCAGCATGCTCAGTAACTCGCTGAATGGTAGAAGAATAAGATGGGCTGGCTGGGCAAAAAGGCCGTTGCTCTTTTCTGAAAATCACTATAAGTTGTTGCAGGCGAGAGTGGCGGAATTGGCAGACGCGCTGGATTTAGGATCCAGTTCCGAGAGGAGTGGGGGTTCGAATCCCCCCTTTCGCACCAAGAACTGAAGTATTTTGGCTTAATGAGGCAACAAAGTGAAAGTTGATGTCAAGCATAACGACGGACTGAGCAGAGAGCTCAATATCGAGATTCCGGCTGATACAGTGAAGGCGGAAATGGACAAAAAGTTTGCCGAGGTCAGGCAGACCGTCACTCTCAAGGGTTTCCGCAAAGGCAAAGCACCACTGAACATGGTCAAATCCATTTATGGTGACGAAGTAAAAGCCGACGTGATTGATCAGCTAATCAAAGACAGCTACCCCCAGGCTGTGCGAGATAACACGATCAAGGTTGCCTCCAAGCCCACCGTTACGGCACTTGATTTCACCGACGAAGGTGCCTTCACGTACACGGCAAGTGTGGAAGTTTTCCCGGATATTGAAAAGATTGACTACAGTGATCTCGAGGTACCGACTACCGAGTTTGAAGTCACCGACGACGAGCTTGAGAAGGTCTCCGAGCATTACCGGATGCAGTTTGCGGAGTTTCAGGAAGTATCACGGGAAGCTACCGAAAACGACGTCGTGATAGCTGACCTTGAAAAGATCGCTGATACAAAAAATGCCCTTCCGGTAGCAGGCTTCCCGGATTCAAAAATCGATCTGAGCAACCCCACAACGGTCAGGGAGTTCAGGGAGCAGCTTCCCGGTACAAAAGCCGGTGATGAGAAAGAAATCGAAGTTGTCTATGCCGATGACTATTCTGACGAGAGCTTTGCAGGCGCCCATATCACCTATCTCTGCAAAATCAAGTCTGTTACTGAGCGGGTTCTGCCGGAGTTCGATGATGCTTTCGCCAAGCGTACTTCAAAGGCCGAGACGGCGCTTGAACTGAAGCTACAGATGCGAGAGGATATGAAGCGCCAGAAGGAAGAAACCCTCAAGAAAGAACAGCGCCGGGAGATTATCAGGCAGATCTGCGAGAAGAACGAGATCCCTGTTCCGGATGGACTTCTCGAAGAGTATCTCGACTCTATGGTTAAAGACCTCAAGAAATCCTATCCGGATGCGGAAGAAAAAGAGTTGCGCGAGAAGTATCGACCGGTGGGTGTCAATTCCATGCGCTGGGATATTCTCTGGCACGAGCTGGCGGAACAAGAAAGCATTGAAGTTTTGCCTGCCGATACCGAAAAATGGATGGAAGGATTTGCTGCCAGCAGCAATTTGACTCTGGAGCAGGCCAAGATGACTCTGAGTCGATCCGGCCGCGCCAATCAGTTGCGCGAGTCGCTTCACGAGGAGAAAGTGTTGGATTTCCTTATGGAGAAGGCCAAGAAAGTCTCGGCCAAGTAGTAGAAACGGAATTCATATTGACGTCGCGCGCCGCCGGCGTCGAGGGAAAGGTACAGATGAAGGACGAGCAGATAAGCAATTACCTTGTTCCGATGGTAGTCGAACAGACCGGTCGTGGAGAACGCGCCTACGACATATTCTCAAGGCTGCTCAAGGACAGAATCATTTTCATTGGAACTCCGATCGACGACCAGGTGGCTAACCTGGTGGTTGCACAGATGCTGTTTCTTGAGGCTGAAGACCCGGAGAAAGACATATTCGTGTACCTGAACTCACCGGGTGGATCAGTAACGGCCATGCTGGCTATGTACGACACTATGCAATTTATCAAACCTGATGTTGCCACCACCTGCATGGGATTGGCGGCTTCAGCGGGAGCGTTTCTCCTGATGGCGGGAACCAAAGGTAAACGGGCAGCGTTACCCAATAGCCGGATCATGATCCACCAGCCTCTGGGCGGGACGCAAGGTCAGGTTTCCGACATGGTCATTATGACCGAGGAAGCCCTCCGGAGCAAGAAAATGATTCACCGGTTATTGGCGCAACACACCGGTCAGGCTTTGAAAAAGGTTGAGGCTGATTGTGACCGCAACTATTTCATGTCTCCCGAAGAGGCTGTGGAGTATGGCTTGATCGATAAAATCTACGAAAGCAAACGGGAAGAGAAAAAGTAGTCCCATTACCACGTTTTCGGTCAGGAGACCGCGAGAGGAGAATATAGGAGATCATGGCGGACGATACTTACGACCCCAAACTTCCCCAGCGCTGTTCATTCTGCGGCAAGCCTCACGGTCAGGTTAAGCGACTGTTTTCCGGGCACGAGTCGTTCATTTGTAACGAATGCGTAATGCTCTGCGGCGATCTGCTCAAGAGTGCCCCAGAGATTGAACCTACCGGAGAAATCCAGGATATTCCCAGACCTGCGGATATCAAGAACTTCCTTGATCAATATGTCATCGGTCAGGAAGGTGCCAAACGGACCGTCTCGGTGGCTGTCTACAACCACTACAAGCGGATCAACTACCGGCATGAGCATCAGACCAGGGGACGACTCACACAGTCTGCCGATGATGTTGAGTTGGAGAAATCAAACATCCTCATGCTTGGTCCGACCGGCACCGGCAAAACACTGATTGCCCGTTCGCTGGCCAAGTTCCTCAAAGTTCCGTTCACGATTGCCGATGCTACGGTACTTACCGAAGCAGGCTATGTAGGTGAAGATGTCGAGAATATTCTCGTCCGCCTGTTTCAGTCATCGAACTTCAACCCGCACAAGACGGAACGCGGCATTATCTACATTGATGAGTTGGATAAGATTTCTCGCAAGGACGGTAACCCGTCCATCACGCTCGATTTCTCCGGCGAAGTCGTTCAGCAGGGGTTGCTGAAAATTCTCGAAGGCACGGTAGCTAACATTCCTCCACGAGGCGGTCGCAAACACCCGGAACAGTCGTTTGTTCAGATTGACACAACCAATATCCTGTTCATCTGCGGCGGTGCGTTCGATGGACTGGAGAAGATCATCGCCCGTCGCATGGGGGCCAAGGTGGTCGGATTCGAAGTTGAAAATAAATCTGTCGAGAGCAAGGGTGCCGAGATACTTGAGCACGTCACACCGGCTGACATGATCGCGTATGGTCTTATCCCCGAATTGGTGGGACGTCTACCCGTAACAGCGGCGCTTCAGCCTCTCGACGAAGAAGCTATGCTGACGATTTTGACTGAACCCAAGAATGCTCTCACCAAACAGTATACCAAACTGCTGGAGATGGAAGACGTCAAGCTGACTTTCGAGCCGGAGGCTTTGAAAGCTGCTGTTACGATAGCCACCGAACGTGGTACCGGCGCCCGGGCGCTGCGCTCGATATTCGAGCGGGCCATGCTTGATACCCTGTTCGATATCCCGTCGCGTTCTGAAATAGCCGAAGTCATTGTCACCGAAAAAACGATCACCGATGGCGAACCACCTCGCATCATCACCCGCGCCGAGAAGAAGGCAGGGTAGGGGCTTGCGCCATAGGCGCTAACTTAAGACTTGTATTTATATTGTGTTTATTCTATGTTTGGGCATGGATACAATTACCTGTTTCACGAATGATGATGACTGGCTTCATGTATTGAGCATGTTGCCTGATGA